>JBGSWT010000283.1:0-4603 GCA_041751815.1 Pseudonocardiaceae bacterium | reverse complement strand
AGTACGTCCACCTCCGCGGGGACGACGTCGTCGTGCTGCGCGGCGATCACTACGGCGGCCGCGTGCAGCCGCAGCGCCCGCCGTGGGTAGCCCAGCTTCCCCCAAGCACGGATGGCGGTACCCGGCGTCTCGGCGGCCAGGCTCGAGGGAGTGGGCCAGCGCGCTATCCACTCGCTCCACACGTCGGCAACGCGATTCACCGGCGTTTGCTGCAGCATGACTTCGCTGACCAGTACACCCCACGGCGTGGTGCCGGGATTGCGCCAGGGCAGTTCCCGCGCGTGCGCGTCAAACCAAGCAATCAGTTGTGTCGTGTTCATGGATGTGCCGACGGTACCTCGGCGAGATCCCCGGTCTCGACGTTCACGACGAACCCACGCACCGCGGTGGTATTCGCCAGGAATGGGCTACGCCGAACCCGTTCCGCTGACTGCCGCACGTCGGCTTCCGTGTCGCGAAAGGTCTCGACCGCCCAACTGGGACGCAGGCCGGTGGCCTCCTGAAGCTCGGACCAGAAGTCCTCATCGGTGAACGTCGCCATTCCACATTTGGTGTGGTGCAGCAACATCACCTCGGTGGTGCCGAGCTTTCGCTGGCTGACCGCCAGGGAGCGAATGACGTCATCGGTGACGACGCCGCCTGCGTTGCGAATCACGTGTGCCTCACCTGGCTGCAGGCCGAGCAGCGCAACCGGATCCATCCGAGCGTCCATGCAGGCCACCACCGCGACGCGCAAGCCAGGTCGGGCCGCCAGCGTGCCGGGGCCGGTACCCGAGCGCTGTGCGTTGCGGCCCAGCAGGTCCTCGATCGCCGTCATGGAACGTCTCCTTCGTTGCCAGCTGGGAGGAAAAGCATTGTGCAGGCGGCGGATCACATCATGCGCGTGGGGGCGCAGTGACCGGCCGGTTTCTCCGTCGCGAAGTAGGTGCCATCACTGACCGTAACGGCGTGACTACGCAGCGCTGCAGATGTGCCGACTTCGTGGCGGCTGCGCGGCGCCAACCGGCAATTCGGCAGGTTCTCGACCGCAACTTGCTGTGAGCATACCGAACCGGGTTGTCACTGTCCGGATAACTACCTACTCTGTGCAGTGGGGCGAGGCGCGGTGATGATGCCTGTCGATCCGTCGGCGGGGATACGTTGCTGGTCGCATCGAGACGAGGTGGTGGGTGTGGTCCGTTCTCGCTCCGCTGATGAGTTCGTTCACCCGGCGTTCTTCTACCGCGGTACCGCGGAGTACCTCAAAGGCGCGGTGCCGTTCATTCTCGACGGGTTGGCCGCCGGTGAACCCGTCGCCGTCGCCGTGCCGGGCCCGAATCTCAGGCTCATCCTCACCGAGTTGGGCGCTGACGCCGGACGGGTGCGTCTGCTTGACATGATTCGTGCCGGCCGCAGTCAGGGACGAATCATTCCCGGTGTGCTGCGTGCCTTCGCCGACGCGCACCCCTGCGGGCGGGTCCGGATCATCGCCGAACACATGTGGTCGGCCAGCGCCAGCATGGAATACCCGGCCTGCGCTCAGCACGAGTCCTTGATTGACATCGCATTCGCCGGGCGGCCCGTCACCATCCTGTGCCCTTATGACGCCGACCGTCTGGGTCCGCAGACCCTGGCCGATGCTGAAGCCGGTCACCCGCTGGTGATCGATGCCCGCGGCGAGCGGGCCAGTACCAGCTACCCGCCTGAACGCATCACCGCTGGCTACAACCAGCTCTTACCCCCAGCGGCGGCTCCCAGCCACATCTTCGACGCCACCAACCAGGCGCTGGTCCGGCAGTTCGCCAGCGACCACGCTGCTCGCCTCGGCCTGGATGGCGATCACGCGGAGCTCAAGCTGATCGTCGGTGAGCTGACGGCGAGCAGCCTTGTCCATGGCGGGGGGACTGGCACGCTGTACCTCTGGGCCGAGCGAGGCTACCTCGTGTGCGAGGTCCGGGACGCCGGGCCGATCGTCGATCCGCTGGTTGGCCGCAAACCGGCTGAGCCGAACCAGCCACTCGGCCGTGGTCTCATGTTGGCCCACTACCTGTCCGACCTGGTCCAGCAGTACACCTGCCCGCAGGGAACCGCTACCCGGGTGTATCTGAAGCTCCCTGCTCGGGATGAGCCTTCCAGCGACCCGGGCGAACCGGTTCCCTCGGCACGGCACACCCGACGGGCGCCGCCTCGATCGACGCCGTTGCCATGGCAGACCTACGAGGCGCTGCACGCCGCTGAGCGCTTCGGGCGGTACCTCCCGCAGGACGCCACCGTCAGCGAGCGGCCCCCCACCGCCTTGGTGAGCACCGAGCGGCCCACTGCGGTGAGCTGCGAGCAGCCCGATAAGGACTGGTGCCCGGCGGAGCCGGTACTCGAGGCCTTGACTGCGGTGGAGACGCTTGCCCGAGTCGTGGACCGGTGGCGTGCCAGGCTGGTGCGGCTGGCCCGGACCCGCGGGGCGCCATGGACTGAGATCGGTCACTCACTGGGGGTGAGCAAGCAGGCAGCTCATGAACGCTACGGGCAAGCACGCATGCGGAGGGTCAGCCGGCAACTTCCTGGCCGCGTCGGTCCGCTGCCGCCCGTGCAGGGCACATAGTCAGTGCTACCAGGCCCAATCAGAATGCAGTTCGGCATGCCAATAGTGCGGGTACGACTGTTCGATCACGAAGCCCATCCCGACACCGCGGGCCAGTGACACGCTGCGCTCGAGCTTACGGGTGATCGGCCCACCGGGAGCATCTTTGTTGTCCGACCACGATTCCCACTGCCGGATGCAGGTTCGCGTACCGAGGTAGGTGTTGCGGCAGTTGCTGGGCGGCGACCATACCTGGGTATGGGAAAAGTCCATGATCTTGCCGGTGTGCTGCTCAGTGATCGTTCCCCACGCTTGAAGGCAGTACGCCTGTGGTGGAATCGTCCACTGCACGTAGTGCTGACGGCCCCCGTCCGACGGCACCGGCACTAAGTTTTGACAGGATCCGTCGCCGATCAATTCCCGGTGAACCCGCTGCGCGTAGTAAGTGCCGTGGTCGCGCCATCCGTCGAGCAGTACCCAGTTTCCGGTGCGGATAAAGCGTTCGGCGTTGGCCGGTGGCCACTTCGACGGATCGCCCCACAACACCTCCGACTCGTTGCCCAGCGGGGTCCACGACCACTGGCCCGCGGGGATACCGCCGGAGTAGAACACTCCGGCGTGGCGCTGGTTCATCATCGAGTACTGGCCGTAGTCCTCGGGTGCCGCGGTGGCGACGAGTTCTTCCGCGAACAGCAGCGAAGTGAGTAATACGCAGGACAGCGCGGCACGCAACACTGACCCCAGGAGGGGCCAGCCGGTGACTCTGAGGAGTATCACGGCTCCCTCACCGCGCAATAGCGTGATCATCCTCTGGTCTCATCGTCCAAAGGTGACTAAACGTTACCGATTTCTCGCGGCGTGGACCCCGACCAGCGGGCCGCTCACGCGCCGGCGGTGGACGACCCAGATTTAGGTTCGGTCACCTGACGGATATGCCGGGCTCACGGTCGCCGTAGCGTCGGGGCTGGGCAGTTCACGAGTCTGTTCTTCAACCCGTGAGGACGACGATGGCGACGCTGGTCTCTTTCCACGCCCATCCCGACGACGAGGCGATCGGCTGTGGCGGCACCCTCGCCAAGGCATCGGCGGACGGGCATCGGGTGGTGGTCGTGACGGCCACCCGAGGTGAGCACGGGGAAACGCCGGACGATCTGCTCCAGCCAGGGGAGCAGCTCTGGCAGCGCCGCACGGCGGAGTGCGTGGCAGCCGGTCGCATTCTGGGCGTGCACCGATGGGAGTTCCTGGGCTACCTCGACTCCGGCATGATGGGGTCGGTCGCCAACGTGGTCTTGGGCAGCTTCTGGCAGGCCGACGTCGAGGAAGCGGCCCGCCGCTTGGCCGCCATCCTCGACGAGGAAAGAGCCGACATCCTGACCATTTACGATCCGGTAGGTGTCAGCGGGCATCCCGACCACATCCAGGTCCACCGGGTGGGTGCGCGGGCCGCGGCCCTGGCCGGGACGCCCAGAGTTTACGAGGGGACGATGAATCGGACCCAGATCCAGCGACTGGCGCGCCAGGCAGCCCAGCTCGGTGTCACGCAAACCCGGCCCAACGTCGATCTGGACAGCTTCGGGACGCCGGAGGAGCTGATCACCACTACCATCGACGTGCGCGACTACCTCGAGCTCAAGCGGCAGGCGATGGCTGCCCATGCCAGTCAGATTGCCGAGAGCTCTTTCTTCCTCGCCATGCCGCCGGAAGCCTTTGCCCTGATGTGGGGCTACGAGTGGTTCATCCGCCGCGGAGCATCCCCTGAGACCCGGGAAGCCAGCCTCTTCGCCTGACTCACTCGCCACATGGATGCTTATCGCTGTCCTTGGCGGCGGGCGACTTCGGCGGCCAGTTGGGCACGGCTGTTGATGTCCAGTTTCTGGAATACGTGGGTCAGGTGGGTTCCGACTGTTCGGCGGGAGATGAACAGCCGGTCTCCGATCTGGCGGTTGGTCAGGCCCTCGGCCGCCAGCCGCACGACACCCAGTTCGCTGTCGGTCAAGCTCTCCCAGCCCATCGACGGTCTGGCCACCCGGCCCGCCCGCCGGTGTC
>JBGSWT010000282.1:0-15474 GCA_041751815.1 Pseudonocardiaceae bacterium | reverse complement strand
CGGCGTCGTCTTCTGCCGGCTCGGCCACCGCCCGGCGGCGACGTCCCGCCGCGCCACCGAACCGGGCGCCGGTCAGTCCGACCACGGGACCGTCGGCGTCCCGACCCTCCCGCGAGTTCTGATCCGCTTCCACGGGCGGGCAGATTAGGCGGCCCATGTCAAGACCCTGTAACGGGGGGTATCGCCGTGGTTACATCTGGTCGGTGGTACTGGACCACGTCGCTGGCGCCCATCGACGATGCGCCGTCGGCAGACCGGGGTCAGCGCGGCTCGTTGCCCGGCTTCCACTTGATGCCGCACCCCATGCTGGGCTGCTGTGGCTCAGTGACCGGCTGCCCGACTAGCACCAGGTCCAGCGCCGCGCGCAACGCCTTGCCGGTCACCGGGGCGTTGTTGCGCGGGCGAGATTCGTCGAATTCACCCCGGTAGACGAGCTTGCGTCCGGTGTCATAGACGTAGAAGTCCGGGGTGCAGGCGGCCCGGTAGGCCAGGGCGACTTCCTGGGTGTCGTCGAGCAGGTACGGGAAGGTGAACCCAGCGCGATGGACCTGCTCGGTCAGCCCGTCCGGCCCGTCGGCGGGATGGGTCTCGGTGTCATTGCTGCAGATGGCCACTGCGGCCACGTCTCGCTCGCTGTACTCGGCGACCAGCGACCCGAGTTCCCGCTCGATGTGCCGGACATAGGGACAGTGATTGGACAGGAACATCACCAGCAGCGGCCGGCCGGCGGCGAGATCAGAGGTGACGGTATGGCCGTCGAGGGACGGCAGGGCAAACGACGCCGCCGGCGTGCCGAGCGGGACCATGAACGAGTTTACTGCCATGGTCGTCAGTCTCTCATCGCTGCTCAGGGTGGGAGGCCGGGAGCCCGATCTGCGAGCTTCGCCGCCCCGTCGAACAGTTCACCACCGTGGAACGGTTCGACGGGGCCGGCTTCGAACCTTGCTACTGAGGACGACGGTTGGCGGCGTCTTGGACCTTGCGCACCGCGCCATCGATCTGGTTGTGGTACTTGCCCTTGGTGCGCTCGTCGACGAAACGGCCAGCCTGGTCGGCGATCTTGTGAACCTTTTCGGGGTTGCTCTTGGCATACCGGCAAGCGGCCTGGGCGATCCCCGCAAGAGCCGCAAGCTTTCCGAGCTTTCTGAACATCAGTGCCCTCCCTTTGCCTGACCCAGCAAACAGTCCCCAGCTAGACCACTGAGAAATTGCTCGAGAGGATACCGCGCCCGGTCAGATTCCCCCAATCAGAGGCCCTCCAAGAGGATCCCCAATCAGAACCCCATTGCCTGGGCGCGGCGCTTCACCTCGCGGCCGCGGTCGGTCCGCAGCGCGCCAATCGGGGTGCCAGGCAACGAGTCCTCCGCGGTAAACAACCAACGCAGGATCTCCTCAACGGAGTAGCCGGCGTCGCGTAGCAGGGTAATCGTGCCGGACAGTCCCTTGACCACCGCATTACCGCTCAGGAACTCCGCAGGCACCAACGCCACACCGTGGCGGCGCACTCCCAGCAGTTGGCCGTCGCGCAGCATCTGGTGCACCCGGGTTACCGGCAGTCCGAGCCGTTGCGCCACATCGGGTAGCGGCAGCACCACCACCTCGGGATCGAGCACGTCCAGGGCGAGAGGGGTGTCGCTCACAGTGGTCACCATGCCATACCCTCCAGCTGGCGCCCTTCCGCCGTTCGGGCAGCGCCGGGTCCGTACCATCCAGACCTTGCCCTTACCATTCCGGAACTGTGGAACGACAGGGGTCCGCCCACGACGGGAACCTGGTCGGCACCCTGCTCGACGGGCGCTACCGGGTTGGTCCCGTGCTGGCCCGGGGCGGCATGTCCACCGTCTACCGGGGGACGGACTCCCGGTTGGAGCGTCCGGTCGCCATCAAGGTGATGGCTCCGCGGTTCGCTGCCGACCCGACCTTTCTGCAGCGCTTCGAACGGGAAGCCCGCGCGGCTGCGCGGCTGCACCATCCCGGCGTGGTCGCGGTTCATGACCAGGGCGTCGACTCCTCTCCCACTGGGGACCACGCGTTTCTGGTGATGGAGCTGGTGGAGGGTGGAACGCTGCGGGACTTGATGCGCCAGCACGGCAGGCTGCCGGTGCCGCTGGCCATCGCGGTGGCCGACATGGTGCTGTCGGCGCTGGCCGCGGCACACCGGGAAGGACTGGTTCATCGCGATATCAAACCGGAGAACGTCCTCATCGGTCCCGGCGGCGTGGTGAAGGTAGCCGACTTCGGACTGGTTCGCGCGGCGGCCGAGCTCAGCACCACCGGCGACGTCATCCTTGGCACGGTTGCCTACCTCTCGCCGGAACAGGTCGCGACCGGTGCCGCCGACGCCCGAAGCGACGTCTACGCCGCCGGGGTGCTGCTGTTCGAGATGCTGACCGGAACGCCGCCATACAGCGGGGAAACCGCCTTGTCGGTGGCCTACCGCCACGTCAACGACGACATGCCGGCGCCGAGTACGGCCGGTGCTGACGTGCCCGCACCCCTGGACGACCTCGTCGTGCAGGCCACCCGTCGGGATCCGGCGGTCCGCCCGCCGGACGCGTCAGCGTTCTCGCGCAGCCTGCAGGCGGTGCGGACCGGCCTGGGAATCGACCGAGTTGCGGTCCCCGTCCCTGCGCCGGCGTGGTCGATGGCCGCGGCGATCACTCCCACCGCGGTCGCGGGCCTTTCCACTGATCATGGGCCAGGCGGCACTCGGGCCTTATCTAGGCCCGATGAGGTAACCGGCGGCTCCGACCCGGGCAATGGTGCACCCACGGGACTGCCGTCCGGGTCCCGGCCACAAAGACAGCTGTCTCACGACGATCCCTACCACCGCGAGCGTGCCCGCAATCGGCGCGCCTTCATCGCCTGGATGGTGATCGTGCTGATGCTCGCGAGTGCCATCGGGGTAAGCGCGTGGTGGCTGGGTAGCGGACGGTGGACCCTGGTACCCAACCTCACCGGTCTGCAGGGCAGCGCCGTGCAGGCCACCCTGGCTGCTGCCGACCTCAAGCCCAACCTCACCGAGGACCACCACGACACGGTTCCCGGCGGCGCGGTGGTCAGCACCGATCCCGGCCCGGGTCAGCGCGCGGTACGAGGCTCGGACGTCACCGTGGTGATCTCGTTGGGCCGTCCGGTGGTGCCCGAGCTAGCGGTAGGCAGCACGGTGCAGGAAGCCGAGGATGCGCTGCGCGAAGCGGACCTGAGTCCGCGGCACGACCCAGCCGCCGAGGAGTTTCACGACACCGCCCCGAAGGGCACTGTGATCGGACTGCGCCCGGCAGGCGGCACCAGCGTCACCGTGGGGACCCCGGTGACGCTGGTGATCAGCAAGGGCGTGGCCCCGGCCACCGTGCCGGACGTGCGAGGTCTGCCTGAGGCTGGGGCGGTGTCGCGATTGACTCAGGCCGGTCTGACCGTGCAGGTGCGTCGCCAGTTCGACGACGAGATACCTGGCGGGCGGGCGATCGGCACTGACCCGAGATCCGGTACCAGCACTACCCGCGGTACCCGCGTCGTCCTGCTGGTGAGTACCGCATCAGTAGTTCCCGAGGTGGTCGGGTTGTCTGTGGCCGAGGCCCAGCAGGTGCTGGCCAACGCAGGCCTGAACAGCACAGTCCGCGAGTCCCTGGGGGGATTCGGGGGAATCCCGTTCCTCGGGGGGTTATCGGATCAGGTGGTCTCGCAGTCACCCGCAGCCGGTCAGCCCGTCCGCGCCGGCGCGACCGTGGCGCTCACAACGTTGTGAGCCACCACTCAAGACCGCAGCATCTCGGCGACCAGGAATGCGAGCTCTAGCGCCTGCTGGGTGTTCAGCCGCGGATCGCACGCGGTTTCGTAGCGACCGGACAGGTCCGCATCGGAGATGTCCTGCGCGCCGCCGAGGCACTCGGTGACGTCCTCCCCGGTGAGTTCCACGTGGATTCCACCGGGATAGGTGCCCAGCGCATGGTGCACTTCGAAGAAACCCTGCACCTCGTCGACCACCCAGTCGAAATGCCTGGTCTTGTATCCGGAAGAGGACTCGATGGTGTTGCCATGCATCGGATCGCACTGCCAGATCACCTGATGCCCAGCGGCGGTGACCTTCTGCACGATCCCCGGCAACACATCCCGGACCCGTTGCGCCCCCATCCGCGAAATCAGAGTGAGCCGACCCGGGACACCGTGCGGGTCAAGCCGTTCGACGTATTCCACAGCCTGATCCGGTGTCGTGCTCGGACCGAGCTTGAGCCCGATGGGATTGGCCAGCAGCTCAGCGAACGCAATGTGCGCCCCATCCAGCGCACGAGTGCGCTCCCCCACCCAGAGGAAGTGCGCGGACAGGTCGTAAAGCTTGGGCTTCACGGCGGTGCGGTCCAGGCGGAGCATGGCCCGCTCGTAGTCGAGCACCAACGCTTCATGACTGGCGTAGATCTGGGTGGAGTGCAGCGATGAGTCGTTCACACCGCACGCCGACATGAAGCGCAGGCCCCGGTCGATCTCGCCGGCCAGGGCCTCATATCGGGCTCCCGCGGGGGATCGGCGCACGAAGTCCTTATTCCAGTCGTGCACCTTGTTCAGGTCCGCCATGCCGGCCAAGGTCAGCGACCGCACCAGATTCATCGCCGCCGCGGCGTTGGCGTAGGCGCGGATCAACCGCGACGGATCGTGCACCCGCGCCTCGGGCTTGGCGACCAATGAATTGATCATGTCACCGCGGTAGGACACCAGACCAAACGCGTCAGTCGGCGCGGACCTCGGCTTGGCGTACTGCCCCGCCACCCGCGCCACCTTCACCACCGGCATGCTGGATCCGTAGGTGAGCACCACTGCCATCTGCAGCAACGTGCGGATGTTGGCGCGCAAGTGCGGCTCGGTGTTGTCGACGAAGGTCTCGGCGCAGTCCCCGCCCTGCAACAGGAAAGCCTCTCCGCGCGCGACCGCCGCGAGCTGATCACGCAGCTCGTCCACCTCTGGTGGCACGGTGATCGGCGGGACACTCTCCAGCACGGTGCGGATGTTGCGCACCGCTTCCGGGTCGGGCCAGCTCGGCTGCTGCGCGGCGGGTCGGGTCAGCGCAGCGTCAAGCTTGCTGCGCAGATCGTCGGGCAGCGGCGGTAGCTCCGGCAGCATGTCGACCGGAACATCCACGGTCCAGTTCACGATGTCTGAGCGTATGGGGTGAGCCTTCGGAGCGATCCAGCGGGCCGTTAACCGAAGAAGACCTCGGCCTCAGCGTGGCGCTCCAGCGGCACTGTCTTGACGTCTGCAGTGGCCTCGGCCAGCTTCACCCGGATGATGTCGGTGCCGCGCAGCGCGACCATCACGCCACGGTCGCCCTCGTGCACCGCATCGACTGCATGCACGCCGAACCGGGTAGCCAGCACCCGGTCATAAGCGGTGGGAGTGCCCCCGCGCTGAATGTGCCCCAGCACCACGGCGCGGGACTCAGCACCGGTACAGCGGGCGATCTCGTCGGCCAACCAGATCCCCACCCCGCCGAGGCGCTTGTGACCGAAGGCATCGATCTCCGCGGTCGACAGCAGCTCGGCACCGCCGGCCGGCACGGCGCCCTCGGCGACCACCACGATCGCGGCGTCGTCGCGCTCGAGGCACCGAATGACCCACTGGCACACCCGTTCCACGGAGAAGGGTCGTTCAGGCATCAGGATGGCGTTCGCCCCGCCAGCCATCCCGGAGTGCAGCGCAATCCAGCCTGCGTTGCGGCCCATCACCTCCACCACCGCGGCCCGGTGGTGCGACTCCGCAGTGGTACGCAGCCGATCGATCGCCTCGGTCGCGATGTGCACCGCGGTGTCGAACCCGAAGGTGTAGTCGGTGGCGCCCAGGTCGTTGTCGATGGTCTTCGGCACGCCCACCACGAAGATCCCGTCTTCGCCCAGCTGGCGAGCCACCCCGAGGGTGTCCTCACCACCGATCGCGATCAGAGCGTCCACGCCGTGCTCGGCCAGGGTCCGCTTGACCTGCTCGGCGCCACCGTTGCGGTACGGGTTGGTGCGTGATGTGCGCAGGATGGTGCCGCCCAGAGGCAGGATGTGCTCCACATCGGCCAAGCCGAGCGGCTGGACCAGCCCCTCCATCGGCCCCCGCCAGCCGTCCCGGAATCCGATGATCTCGTGCCCGTAGACCTCGATGCCCTTGCGGACCACCGCCCGGATCACCGCATTGAGTCCCGGGCAGTCCCCACCCCCCGTGAGTACGCCAATACGCATGTCTCTTCGCCTTCCCATTTGTCTTTGTCCCTGCTGACGGCGTGAGAGTCGCACGACGGGGATCGGTGCAGCAAAGCGGCAGGTTATCGGGCGCGTCCAGACCGCGCCGAGCGGTGCTCCTCGATCACCCGCCACCTGATCAGGTTGTGCCGGGCATCGGCCACTGCGTCGTGAGCGTCACTGGGTGGCGGGGGCAATGCCGGCTTACCGGCGTCCTCCCAGCGCTGCCTCAGGTCCCGGGTGAACCGGGGTAGTTCTCGTGGCAGCGCCGGCATCGGGCCCCATAGTTGAGCCAGAGCAACGTGGTCGTAGGCGGCGAACCAGGCCCACAGCTCCACCCTGTCACCGGGCGCGGTGAGGAACTCCAGCAGCGTGTCACGGATGGCCGCCCGGCTGCGCCATGCCTGGCTGGACGGCGGCGGCAGCTTCGGCAACACGTGCGATCGCACCCACTCGCCGGCCCGCTCCGGATCGAACTCCGTCGATACCGCGTAGTACTCCCGACCCTGCTCGTCCACCACTCCGATGGAGATCAGCTCGATGGTGACGCCGTCCTCGATGAACTCGCAGTCGTAGAAGAACCGCACGACCGGCCAGCCTACGCAGCAGCTCAATCCGGGGATGCTCAGGACGCCTTAAGCACGAACTGCGGTGGTGGTGGCTCGCGGTCCTTGACCGACGATGCGTACATGTCGACGTACTCCTGGCCGGAAAGCTCCATCAAGGAGTACATGATTTCGTCGACCATCGATCGTTCGACGAACCGGTCACCGGCCAGACCCGCGTAGCGCGAGAAGTCCAGCGGCGTGCCGAAGTGCACCTCCACCCGATGCGGCCGCCACATCTTGGTACCGCGGGGGCTGACCTTGTCGGTTCCTACCATGACGACCGGGAGCACCGGGACACCCGCCTGCAGCGCCATCCGCGCGACGCCGGTCTTGCCTTTGTACAACCGGCCGTCCGGGGACCGGGTGCCTTCCGGATAAATTCCCAGCAGGTTGCCCGCGGCCAGCAACCGGACTCCGGTGTCCAGAGCAGCGTGCGCGGCCGAGGCGCTGGACCGATCGATCGGAACCTGACCGGCGGCACTGAAGAACTGCCGCTTGAACCATCCCCGCAGTCCCGGCGTGGTGAAGTACTCCCGCTTGGCCAGGAACGTTACCCGGCGGCGGACCACCAGCGGGAGGAAAAACGAGTCGGCGACCGCGAGGTGGTTGCTGGCCAGTATGGCGCCGCCGCGGCGCGGGAGATGCTCGGCGCCATAGACCTTCGGATGGCATGCCAGACGCATCAAGGGACCCAGTAGCAGGTGTTTGAGCAGCCAGTAGAACAAACTCTACCGATCCTTCCCTCGCCCTCGCGGGCCGCCGCATCAGCAACCCTACGGAGTACGGTATCGGGGGCACAACGATCCCGCGCCCATCCCTGGTACGCAGGTTCGCCCGACGCGGTTCGATCCTGCAAGCACTCGCGCGCCCACCACCGCGGCCCGGTACCGTTACCGCTGCATCGATCCCAGCCGAGCCTGAGAGTGGTGTCGGAGTTGACCTTGCCCGATCCTGAGGAGCAGGACCGTGAAGGTCCGGCCCACCACCGCAACTCCGAGGACACCGGCACCGCATTCGCCGGGATCGTCGCGGGCTTGCACACCGGACCGGATTTACCCCGTTGGCCCGCCGAAGAGGATCATTTCGAGCCGCCAGAACCACCCCCGTTGCCGGTGCCCCGGCCACGGACGGTCGGCGGCGTGGCACTGCTGGCCGTCGGAGTGCTGCTGCTGGTAGGGCCGAACCTGCTGGGCCTTGGCGAGGGCGTGGCGACACCGCTGGGCCTGTTGGCGCTGACCGCCGGGATCGGCGCCCTGGTGTTCGGGCTCCGTTCCGGCCCGCCACCCGAAGGCTGGGACGACGGGGCGCGGCTGTAACGGTGTGGTCACCAGCTCAGCACATGCGGGCTGCCGGTGCGTTGGAAATGCCCGACGTTGACACATTCGGTTCGCCGCACCCGGACCCGTCGGGCCAGCGGCTGATGCACGTGCCCGAACAACGCGGCACGCGGTCGGTCCCGGCGGATCGCAGCAAGCAGGTGCTCGGAACCGATTTCGGGCCGGCGGGCCTGCACGTCGTAGACCAGCTCAGGCACCGCGGGTGGGATGTGGCTGCATAAGATGTCCACCCGCCCCAGGGCCTCGACGGCTGCCGCGTACTGCTGCGGGGTACGCAGGTATGAACGAAACGCCGTGTCGGGCGCCCGGGTGACCCCTTCAGGTAACAGTCCACCGCCGACGAAGCCGCAGCGCAGGCCGCCGATCTCGGCGGTCTGACCATCCAGGACGTGCACGCCGGGGCGCGCGAAACGCGGCCACAGTTCGGGCAAGTCCACATTGCCCGGAGTGGCATAAGTGGGGATCGGCAGCACCGCGAACAGCCGTTCGTACTGCTCAACGACGGCGTCGCGAACCACCCTGCGAGGGTCTGGCACACCCGCCCACAGGCCACGCACAAAGGCGAACGCCTCGCCGGGCGCACCATCAGAACGCAACTGTGCGAATCGGTGGACCACAGCAGGCCCGAACACCGAACCGAGGATCCCCGCAGAGTGGTCGTGGTAGTTCACAAAGTCGATCAGGTCCCCCAGCACCAGCAGCGCATCGGCGCCCGCACCCGCCACGGCCAGAGCGTCCGCGTTGCCGTGCACGTCGGACACCACATGGACCCGCACGAGCAGGCAGGCTACTCGCCAGCGGTTGCAGCACCGCTGGGCTGTTGGACGAAACGCTGGTCGCGATACCTTCGACACCCCAGACCGGGTCGACCGACGGCTCGGCCGGGCAGCAGTGGAATGGCGCGAGCTGCGGAGGTACCCCGTGCGGAAGTTCACAGTCCCGGCCACCGCGACGGTGGCCGACGAGGAAAACCTTACCGATGCGGTGTGGGCCAACGCCGAACGGTTCGCCAGCAGTGTCAGCTTTCGCCGCCGGGTCGACGGCGGTTGGGTTGACGTCACGGCGAAGGACTTCGCGAAACAGGTCGCATCAGTGGCCAAGGGCCTCGTTGCATCGGGCCTTGAGCGCGGGGATCGGATCGCGCTGTTGTCCAAGACCCGCTACGAGTGGGCACTGCTGGACTACGCGATCTGGGCCGCTGGCGGATCGACAGTGCCGATCTACGAGACAGCCTCCCCTGAACAGGTGAAATGGATCCTGGCGGATTCCGGCGCCAAAGCGATCTTCGTCGAGACCTCCGCGCATCGCGAGCTGGTTGATGGCCTGGGCGAGCCGGCTTTGGTCTGGCAGATCGAGCCGGCGAGCAGCAGCGGAGGCCCGCGCGCAGCAATCGAGGAGGTCACCGCGCTGGGCGCCGAGATCAGCGACGATGCCGTGCGGCAGCGCGCTGCTGCGGTAGGTGCCGAGGACCTAGCGACGCTGATCTACACCTCGGGGACCACCGGGCGACCCAAAGGCTGCGAGATCACCCACCGCAACCTGCTCACCCTGATCCGCTCGGCGGTGACGGAGTTTCCTGGCCTGATGCAGCCGGCCAGCTCGATGTTGCTGTTCCTGCCGCTGGCGCACGTGCTCGCCCGATTCGTCCAATGCTGCTGTGTGTACGAGCGGATCGCTCTCGGGCACACCCCGGATGTGAAGAACCTGGTCGCCGAGCTGGCCGAGTTCCGACCCACGTTCGTGCTGGCAGTGCCTCGAGTGTTTGAGAAGGTCTACAACTCTGCAAAGCAGAAAGCGCATGCCGACGGCAAAGGATTCATCTTCGATATCGCCGACGCCACCGCCGTCGAGTGGAGCCGTGCCCGAGACGCTGGGGGGGCCGGGCTGGTTCTGCGGGCCAAGCACGCATTGTTCGACCAGCTGGTCTACTCGAAGCTTCGAGCGGTGCTCGGCGGTCGGTGCGTCGCGGCGGTCTGCGGTAGCGCCCCGCTGGGTGAGCGGCTCGCGCATTTCTTCCGAGGTGTCGGTGTGCCGGTGCTGGAGGGCTACGGGCTGACTGAGACCAGCGCTCCCGCCACGGTGAACACCGAGAAGAACGTCAAGATCGGCACCGTGGGCCGACCGTTGCCGGGCGTGACGATCAAGATCGGTGACGACGGCGAGGTGCTGGTCAAGAGCCCGGGTGTGTTGCGCCGGTACTGGCACAGCGAGCAGGCCACCGCCGAAGCCCTCGTCGATGGCTGGTTTCACACTGGCGACCTCGGGGAGCTCGACGCCGACGGCTACCTGCGGATTACCGGTCGCAAGAAGGAGATCATCGTGACCGCCGGCGGCAAGAACGTCTCCCCGGCCGCGCTGGAGGACCGGATCCGAGCCCACCGGCTGATCAGTCACTGCATGGTGGTGGGTGACAAGCAGCCCTTCGTCGCCGCCCTGATCACTCTCGACGCCGAGGCCCTCCCGGCCTGGAGCGCCGAGCATGGCAAGCCCGCTGGTGTCTGCGCCGCTGATCTGATCGATGATGAGGAGCTGCGCGCCGAGGTGCAAGGTGCGGTGGACGACGCCAACAAGATCGTCTCCAGGGCCGAGTCCATCCGCAGCTTTCAGATCCTGCCGGTCGACTTCACCGAGGACGATGGTCAGCTCACCCCCACCCTCAAGCTCAAGCGCGCGGTGGTGGCCAAGGACTTCGCCGCCGAGATCGAAAAGCTTTACAGCTCGTGAGTGGGTAACAGTGTCATGACACTGTTACCCACTCACGAGCTCGCCAGCAGCAGCGCTCCGAGCTGCTGCTGGCGGCATTCCCAGTTCCAGTCCTGCAGCATCCAGCGCCGCCCACGCCGGCCCATCGCCGCGGCGCGCTCGGGATCGGCAAGCAGTGTCGCGACGGTCTTGGCCACTGCTGCTACGTCACGGCCGTTCACCAGCTCACCGGTGTCGCCAGTGCAGACGGTCTCCCGCGCACCACCCGCGTCACCGGCAACCACGGGCAAGCCGGTCGCCGCGGCTTCGAGATACACCAGGCCGAGCCCTTCGACGTCCAGTCCCCGGCCACGGGTCCGGCAGGGCATCGCGAAGACGTCACCTGCTGCGTAGTGTGCGGGCAGCTCCGACCACGGCACTGGTCCCGTGCACACCACGGCGTCGGCGACACCACACGCTTCGGCCAGCCGCTGCAACGTTGCTCGCCGAGGCCCATCCCCCACGAGTAGCAACCTGGCAGCTGGCACCTGGCACCGGATCGCGGGTAATGCCTTCACCAACGTGTCCTGCCCCTTGCGGGCCACCAGCCGGGACACGCACAGCACGACTGGAGCCTCTCCCAGCCGATGACGCCGCCGGATCTCGGCCCGCGCCGCGGGATCCGGTTGAAACACTGCGCAGTCCACTCCAGGCTGGAGTAGTTCAAGAGCGGCCTGGGGACCGAAGGCGGAGGCAATGCGGCGGCGGGTGTATCGGCTCACCGCGGTGACGACGTCGGCATCCGTTCCGATCCGGCGCAGTGCCATCCGGCCGGGGGGAAGCATGGACCAGCCCACCTCGTGCCCATGGCTGCTGGCGACCACCCGTCGTACCCCTGCGCGACGCAATGCCGGCCCCAGCAGCGCCAGCGGGGCGGCAGCGCCGAACCACACGGTCTCATAGCGCAACTCCGGCAGCAGCCCGACGGCTCGCCGCAGCACCGCCGGCGTGGGAAGCATGAGCGATCCAGGATGCCGGATGACCGGGAACGGCAATTGCGCATCGAAGGATGCTGCTCCCGGCCAGTCCGGTGCGTAGACAGCGACCTCGCTGGCGGGTAGCGCCATGACCAGCTTGTGCAGGTAGGTCTGGATACCGCCGGCCCGGGGCGGGAAGTCATTGCTCACCAGCAGGATGCGCGGCACCGCCGGAGGGTAGCCGGGACCACACCGCAGGTGTGCAGCCGGCACTGGCTGCGAGACGGGTGCCGCTCAGGCGATCCGGCTCATAGCAGTGACCTGGCCCCAGGGCACCCGAACTACTTTCACCACGTCACCGGGCTGCGGTGCGTTCACATAGAATCCGTCGCCGACATAGATGCCGATATGGCTGATGGGCGAGTACAGCGCGATGAGGTCGCCCGGCCGCAGCTCCGAGCGGCTGACCCTGCTCCCCATTCGCGCCTGCGCCTGGGACGAGTGCGGTAGGCCCGACATGCCGGCCTGCTCGAAGGACCATTTCACCAACCCTGAACAGTCGAACGTGACCGGACCTTCGCTGCCCCACACATACGCCGAGCCTTGCCGGCTCAGCGCGGCCCGCGTCGCTTTGATCGCGGCACCGCTGCCGACGAGGTTGACCGGGAACTCGGTACTGCCGGGGGACGTGTAGGCGGCTCGCTCCTGACTGTTGAGCGCCGCGAGGCGCTGCTCGACCACCTGAATCTGGCGGTCCATCTCGTCGCGGGAGCGGGTCAGGTCGCCTTCCAGCCGTGCCGCATCCTGCTCGGCCTGGCCGGCCCGCGCTGCCGCCTCGTGAGCTGTCCGCTCCGCCTGCTGGGCCGCCACGACGGCACCGCTGAGGCGGTCCAGAGCCTGTTTGTTGTCCGCCGCGAGCATGTCCAACGCCGACATCTGATCCAGGAACTCTTCGGGGGAATCGCTGATCAACACGGCGGACAGCCGATTGAGGCGGGCACCCTGGAAGGAGGCGTTGGCCAACCGGTCGACTTGACCACGGTATTGATCCTGGACCGCCCTGGCACGTTCACCCGAGGCGGCCGCGGCGGTGACGTCAGCCCTCGCCCCCTCCAGGTCAGCCCGGCGGGCATTCAGCTGGTCCCGGGAGTAGTGCCACCGCTCGGTGAGCACCTCAGCTTGATGGTTCAGCTCGGCAAGCCGTTGCACAGCCGCCGGAGCATCGTCTGGCGGTGCGGGGTCGGCCGCTGCCGGAGCGGGCATCAAGGTCACCAGGACGGCTAGGGCGGTGACCGCGGCGGCGGTGATGATTGCTGGCGCGCTGCGCTTCAGACGGTGCGACGACACGTCCCGTCTGTCTCCTCTTCCCTCGAACCACCTACCGGGTTAACCACGGGTTCGGGCCGGAGAGTGGACGCGAACCCTTCCATCTGGGCGCGAACGCTCATCCGGATTCATCCCGAAAGAGTTGGATCCCCGGCTCGGCTGTCGTATGGCAGCACCCGACGAAGCCGACTCGGCAGCGACCTGCGTGCTCCCGGCTTGGAAGCAGGTACCGCTAAGTCGCGGCAAGGTTACGAAAGGTCACCGGCACTGTCCACCACCGCCGCACCTGCAATAAGGCGAAGTGCCCTCCGGACACGGCTGACGTCACCGCAACTGCACCATTGTTCACCCCGCCCGATCAGCCCACGCAGCGTATCGACCGCTCACCGCGAGTCGCGGACCGCTCAGCGCCGCTGCACAAACAAGCACCGGCACCAGTGCGGGCCTGCGTCGCGTTGCGATCTTCGGAAAGATCAACTAGTTGTAGACGGGGCACCATGCCGGCCTCGGCCAGGGTGTCCAACGCGCTTCGTTCTGCACCATCCAGCTCGACGGCCCCCGGCGGCGCTCCCAGCAGAACAGTGATGACGCAGTCCTGGCAAGCGCTGCCACGTACCTGGCATCGGTCGCAATCCACGATCATGTCGGGCTCCCGTCTCACTCGTGATCTCGTCACGGCAGACGCTAGAACCTCACACCGACAATCTCGGGATCACGAGGAACACTGGCCGGAAGATCCGGCTCAGGCCGGGTACGACATCATCCGACCCGGCGGATCGCCGTGACGACATGCCACGGAACCCTGGCGACTTTGACCACATCGCCGCTCTGCGGCGCGTGCAGGTACAGGCCGTTGCCCACGTACATGCCAATGTGGCTCACTGGTGAGTACAGCGCGATCAGGTCACCTGGCATCAGCCCCGAGACCACCGGGGTGCCGCTCCTGGCCTGATCCCAGCTGCCCCTGGGCAGGTTCACCCCGGCATGACGGTAGGCCCACAGCATCAGGCCCGAGCAGTCGAAGGTCCCGGGACCTTCGGCGCCCCAGACGTATGGTGCGCCCTGCCTGGTCAATGCTGCTCGCAGCGCCCTGACCCCGAGCCCTTCACCCGCTATGTCGAGCGGGAAGTCAGTGAATCCCTCCGAGGAATAGCGGGCGAGCTCATCAGGAGTGAGCTGGCCAAGGCGAGCCTGCACCGCATCGATCCGGCGGCCCATCTCGATCCGGGCCTGGGCCACATCTCCCGCTATCCGGCCGGCATCCAGCTCAGCGACGGCCGCCCGGGTCTCGGCGTCGGTGGCACTCGTCTCTGCCTGCTCGGTACGGGTGACCGCGTCCGAGAGCTTGTCCATCGCCGCCCTGTTGCTGACCGCCAGCACGTCCAGCGCGGACATCTGCTCCATGAATTGCTGGGGTGAGTCGCTGATCAACATCGCGGTCAGGCTGCTGATCCGGACGCCCTCAAAGGTGGCGCTGGTCAGCCGGTCAACCTGAGAGCGGAATGCCCGCTGGGCGGAGCGAGCCTGATCGGCAGTGGCCGTCGCCGCGGCTGCGTCGCTACGAGCCCGGTCGGCGTCTGCCCGACGGGCCAGCAGCCGGTCTGTGGCAAGATGCCATTGCTCTGTGATCACCTCGGCCTGGTGACTCAGCTCCCGGACCTCTTCGACCGTTTTGACCGGGTCGGGTGCAGGGCCAGGTGGCGGATCGGCGGCCGCCGGGACTGCGGACAAACCGAACACAGCAGCGACGACAACACCAGCCGCCACACCGCGAACAACGCGGCTCAGACGATGGGACACCACCCGCGGCGTCTCCTGTTCTCGGGCGTCAGCGTCCGGTGCGCCGGACCGGTCACGGGAGATCATCCCGCGACCGGAGTAACGGCCCTCGGGACGTATGGGCGCGGATCTTCACCCAATAGGAGCGCTTGGCCACCCGAATGGGGTACTGTGGACCGTCACTAGTACGTTAAGTGCGCATTGTTGCGGCGAACGACGCAGCCATCACCGGCCAGCCAGGCGAGTCTGACAGGACAGCCACTGACGGCGGACCACCCGACACCCGTCAGCGCAGAGTCACGGTCGCGGACAGTTCCGTGGTCAGCTTCGTCCAACGCTCCAGCAACACGGCCGCAGCCCCGGAGTCGATAGCTTCGGCGGCGCGCTGTGCCGTACCCATGAGATCGCCGGCCAGATCACCCGTGAGACCGCGGTAGGTGGCAAGCGCGGCAGCCGAGTTGAGTAACACGGCGTCTCGCACCGGACCGCGTTCGCCGGCGATCAGCCGCCGAACCACCTCTGCGTTGGCCGCGGCGTCCCCGCCGCGCAG
>JBGSWT010000281.1:0-9241 GCA_041751815.1 Pseudonocardiaceae bacterium | reverse complement strand
TGCCGCGGCCCCGGGCTCGCGGCTGAATCTGCTGGTCACCGACGGCAGCACGCTCGCCGCCACCACAGTGCACCACGCGCTGTCGGTACGGGCAGGGGATGGGGCAGTGCTGGTCTGCTCCGAGCCCACCGACCAGTCCGCCGGCTGGGAACCGGTTCCCGACGGCCAGCTACTCACCGCGACACCGTCCACCGTGGACGTCGCGCCGATCCCTCCGACCACTATCGAGGAGCCATGACCGCACCCGTGCTCGAGGTTTACCTTTCCGACTCCGATGCCGCTGATGCGCTGCACCACGACGTGCGAATCGGGCTGTCCGCCGAAGCCAAGTGGCTACCGCCCAAGTGGTTTTACGACGCCCGTGGCAGCGAGCTGTTCGAGCAGATCACCAGGTTGCCCGAGTACTACCCCACCCGCACCGAGCGTGAGCTGTTGCGGCGCTGCGCCGACGAGATCGCCGGTTGGGCGCCGATCGGCACCCTCGTGGAGCTCGGTTCGGGTTCCTCGGAGAAGACCCGGTTGCTGCTCGACGCGCTGACCGCGAGCGGATCGCTGCAGCGCTTCGTGCCATTGGACGTGTCGGAGTCTGCGTTGCGCGGCGCGATGGTGGCGGTGGCACGGGAGTATCCGGGTCTGGCGGTGCACGGCGTGGTCGGTGACTTCACCCAGCATCTGGAGCTGCTACCGACCGGTCAGTGCGGGCGCAGGTTGGTGGCCTTCCTGGGCGGCACGGTCGGCAACCTGCTGCCCGATGAGCGGGCCGAGTTCCTCAGCGCGCTGCACACCGCGCTGGATCCGGGTGAGTTGCTGCTGCTCGGTACCGGGCTGATCACAGATCCCGCGGTGATGGTGCCCGCCTACGACGACGCAGCCGGCGTGACCGCCGAGTTCAACCGCAACGTGCTGCACGTCCTCACCCGCGAGCTCGGCGCCGATTTCGACGTCACGGCCTTCGACCACCTTGCGGTGTGGAACGCCCCGCACCAGCGCATCGAGATGCGGCTGCGGGCTTGCCGCGCGATGACCGTGCGGTTGCCCGGGGTGGATATGACGGTGCGGTTCGCCCACGGCGAGCAGATGCGCACCGAGGTGTCGGGAAAGTTCAGCCGCGACAGCCTGTCTAGCGAGCTCGACGCCACCGGCTTCGATCTCGCGCGCTGGTGGACCGACCCGGCGGAGCGCTTCGTGCTGAGCCTCGCGGTCCGGCGATGATCCGGTCAGGTCCCGCTGCGCAATCCCACCAGAGTCTGCCAGGCGCGGGTGGCGAGCTGCCGAAGCGGCCCGGGCGGCTGGCAAACCGATGAGCTTGGCCCTAACCGGGCGCTCACCGGCGGCGATCCGGGCCGCGCATTCGCACAACGGCGCTGGCCGGTAACGAGCGGATCTGGTTGGCCGCCTTCGAGCAGGCCAGTGTGCTGGTGGCCCGCTCCGGGTTGGAGATGCTCGAAACCGCCTGCGCGCTGGACTCGCAACCACCGCGGTCGACGCAGCGGAGCACCTCGGCTATCCGGTGGTGCAAAAATGTGCACCCAGACCTGGTGCACCGCAGCGACGTCGGCGGAGTCCGTAGGGCCACCTGACCGGTACCTCAGGGGGGTGGCTCACCGCCGCGGCGGGATCGTGGCCAAGTAACTCGGCAGGCGAGTACATAAGCAGAAGCCCGGTGAGCTCGCGTTGGGGTGTCCCGTGTGAACTTCGGGATTGGAGTTTTAGTCATCGATGGAGCCGTCGAGCGCACGGCCCTTGGTGAAGTAAGGGGCGATCTTGTTGTCGAATGTGGACAGCGCCGACCCGATGGCCATGTGCATGTCGAGGTACTTGTAGGTGCCCAGCCGTCCGCCGAACAGCAGGTTGCGCTCCCGCGCCTCGGTCCTGGCAAGCTCGCGGTAGCTCTCCAGCTTGACCCTGTCCTCCGGGGTGTTGATCGGGTAGTACGGCTCGTCGTCCTTGTCCGCCGAGCGCGAGAACTCCCGGACGATGACAGTCTTGTCGGTCGGGTAGGTGTCCCGCTCGGGATGGAAGTGCCGGAACTCGTGGATACGGGTGTAGGGCACGCTGGCGTCGGCGTAGTTCATGACCGGGGTGCCTTGGAAATCACCGCAGTCGCACAGTACTTCCCGCTCGAAGTCCAGCGTTCGCCAGCCGAGCCAGCCATCCGAGTAGTCGAAGTAGCGGTCCAGCGGGCCCGTGTAGACGGTCGGCATGCCGGCGGGGATCTCGTCCCGGACGTCGAAGTAGTCGGTGTTGAGCCGGACCTCGATGTTCGGGTGGTCGGCCATCTTCTCCAGCCACGCGGTGTAGCCGTCGACCGGCAGGCCCTCGTAGGTGTCGCTGAAGTACCGGTTGTTGAACGTATAGCGGACCGGAAGTCGGCTGATGGTCGCTGCCGGCAGTTCGGTCGGGTCGGTTTGCCACTGCTTGGCGGTGTAGTCGCGGACGAACGCCTCGTACAACGGCCGGCCGATCAGGGAGATGGCCTTCTCTTCGAGGTTGGTCGCGTCTTTGCCGTTGATCTCGGCTGCCTGCTCGGCGATCAGCGCCTTGGCCTGCTCGGGGGTGAAGTAGCGGCCGAAGAATTGCGAGATCAGCCCTAGGCCCATCGGAAAGGGGTACACCTGATCGTCGTGGACGGTGAACACGCGGTGCTGGTAGCCGGTGAAGTCAGTGAATTGGTTGGCGTAATCCCAGACGCGCTTGTTTGAGGTGTGGAACAGGTGCGCGCCGTAGCGATGTACCTCGATCCCGGTGTCCGGTTCCACCTCCGAATAGGCGTTACCGCCCAGATGATGACGGCATTCCAGGACCAGCACGCGCTTGTTCAACTGGGTCGCGGCGCGCTCGGCGACGGTCAGGCCGAAGAAACCGGAGCCGACAATCACGAGGTCATATTCAGCGAAGCTCACGGCGACCGAGGGTAGCGGTAGCCGTGTGGTAGCCGTCGTCTGACTGGTCGTCACTGGCAGCCCAGGATGGGCGTGCGGTGATGGGTCGCTGTCATGGTTACCGCACCAGTACGAGGTGCTGCTTGAGCAGCTCACGCAGCAGTGTCGCGAGTTGTGCGTCGCCCAGGCCGCTGCGGCGACCGAGGTCCGCCACAGTCACCTCACGCTCACGGATCAGCACGTCCAGCGCGGGGCGGGCTGAGGGTTTGAACGTGTAGCGCTTGCCGCCCGTGGTCAGCACCACCGCGCCCCCGGTCGTGGTCACCACCGGAGCGATCACGGTGGCCAGTTCCACGGTGGCCGTGCCGGCAGGCAGGGCCGAGTTCACCGGCCAGGGCAGGCTGAAACGCTGGCGTCGGCCGAAGTGCTGGTCCTGCTCGGCGAGCAGTTCCAGTGGACTGTGCGCGGCTGCCATGTCAGCGAGCTGGCGCAATAGCTGTCGATGATGGTCGGCGCTATGCTCGCGGTCGGCGAAGCGGGGAAGGTCCCGGCGGAACAGATCGAGGGTGCGTAGGCGCTCGACCAACCAGGTTGCCCAGTCGATGCCCGTGATGCGGGTGAAGCCGAATGTCAGGTGCAGACTCACGTCCCCGGTGCCGCGCACTGTGTGCCACCAGCCTCTGGGCACATGTAGGGCGTGACCGACTTCGAGAACTCCCTCCCATACGGTGGCGTCGGGACATCTGTGGTCGGGGTCGGCATCGATGCGCATCGGGTGCGTTCGGCCCGGTCCGTGGACGGTCCAGAACTTCGTGCCCATGACTTGCACGATCACCGTGTCGTGGTCGTCCCAGTGCGGGTCGAAACCGTGCGTCTTGCCCCACAACAGGTACAGGTTGGCTTGGACGGGCTCGCGGACCAGGCGAATCAGGTCATCTGCTGCGGCGCGAATCGGCGGATGCAACCGGTCGATGGCTTCAATGATCAGGCTCGCTCCATCCCGCAGTTGTGCGTACAGCTCGACGGGTCGGACGACCGCGCGTCGCTCGCCGCCGACGGTGGCGGTCTGGGTGTAGCCCTCGACCGGCACGGGGCGACCTTGGCGGTGCAGGCGCAGGCGCGGCGGTTGCAGGGTGCCGGTCGACAGGATCGCGTTCAGGTCATCCCAGGACAGCAGCGATACGACCGCGTCGGCACCAAGGTCGGCGTGCACGACGCTTTCGCCCAAACCGTGGGCGAGGAAGTAATCGCCTGCCTGCGGGAGGAAACCGCCGCTGAAGAGAGCGTCAGTCATCGCCTGCCTTCGGAAAGAATGACAGCGTGGGGACTCATCGGGACATCACGCGGTCGCGGATCACACGAAATCGGAGCTTCCGTCCGCGCCGTCGTTTCCGTCCTTGCTGGCCGTCACGTTTCCGCTGACGGGTGCGGCGAGGTCTTCGACCTCATCCAGCAGGGATTCGGTGGTTTCGGGCATGGTGCGTCCTCCTTTCCTCGTCTCGGTTGATCCCAGGCCGGTCCAGAAGGCGGCGAATGCGTGCGCGTCGGCCGCGAGTTCCACCGCCTGCGACAGTGGCTTTGGTCCGTGCCCGGACTGGTAGCTGTAGCGCAGCAACACAGGCCGATCGCTGGTCGTGGCCCCTTGCAGCGCCGCGCACATCTTCCTGGGGTGCTGCGGACCGGTGCGGGTGTCCTCGTGGAAGCCGATCAGCAAGGTGGCAGGGTAATCCGTACCCGGTCGCACGTTGTGGTACGGCGAGTAGGCCAGCAGCGCGGCGAAGTCGTCAGGATCGGTAATCGATCCGAATTCTTCGATCCAGTGCGCGCCGATCCCGAAGCGCTCGAATCGGATCATGTCCGCCAGCGGAGCCAGCGCGATGACCGCGTTCCACAGTTCAGGGCGGCGCACGGCCGCCGCTAGGACGAGCAGACCGCCAGCAGAGCCACCGGATAGGCATAGGTGCTCGGGTGTGGTGTATCCGTTGTGGTGAAGCCATTCGGCAACGGTGATCAGGTCGTCGACCGCGACGGCCTTGCGGGCGCGGCGGGCCTGCATGTGCCAGTCTCGGCCGGCGTCACCGCCACCTCGAACGTGGGCGACGACGTACTGGCCGCCGGCTTCGACCCAGGCAGCCAGGCTCGCCGAGAAGCCGAACTGCGGTGCACGCCCGTAGGAGCCGTAGGCGTGCAGGATTGTCGGGCGTGGCGCACCGGACGGCCGTGCCGACAGCACCGTGACCGGAATCACGGTGCCATCCGCCGTGACCGCTTCACGGCGATTGCGCCGGATCGTAGTCCGCTGTGCGGGTACCGGAACGTGCCACTGCCGAACCGTCGAGTTGCCGCACCGGTAGGAGACCACCGACGGCGGCCGGCTCACATCCGCATACGACAGGTACGCCGCATTGCCATATAACTGCGCGGTCGAGGTGTTGACCGTTCCTTCACCGGGAAGCGCAACTCGCCGTAGCAGGGCACCGCTAGCGGGATCGTGTGCGGACAATTCCGCGATCCCCTGTCGGTTTCGGACGGCGAGTATTTCGGCAACCCCGCTGGCCGACTCAATAAGCCCGAATGCGTCCAGCGTGGTCGCCTCATCCTCGGCGATGAGTTCGTGCCATTGCCTCGGCGTGGCCGGATCTGCCCAGCACAGCCAGCCACGAGGAGCACCGAGCGTAGTCCGCAGGTAAAGGCGGCCGTCCCGCCCCATCCGGGCTTCGGTGTCTGCTCCGATGTCCAGCTGGACCTCGCGGAGTACCGGGGAGTCCCGAGTGAGCGGTTCCAGTTCGGCCAGCCACACATCGTTGCGATATCCCGTGCCGTGGCTCTCCCACACCAAAAGCCACCGACCGTGGTCGACACGGACGTGCGGTGCGGTGACGTGCCGACCGGTCGGGACATGAATCAGCACGTCACGCTCCGGTGACGACCCGACCTGATGGAGCCAGACACCGCGCCTGGACGTCCCGCCGGTAATGTCACGGGCGACGCGGACGTAGTAGAACGAGTAATCGTCCAGCCACGCCACCGGCGAGTACCGAACGCCACGGATCGGGCCGTCGACCACCTCTCCAATCGCTACGTCATACACCGCCAATTCGCCGCGTTCCCGGCCGTATCGAGACAGTTGCACCGCGATCCGGCTACCGTCCGGACTGGGTTCCCACCGGTCGAGCACAATGTTTCCGGTGGGATCGAGAACAACCGGATCGAGCAGCACACGGGGCGTACCATCCTGGATCACGACAAGTTGCGGATGGTCGGTGCTGGGCGCTCGATGCGTGGCGAACAAGCGTCGCGATCGCTCGCAGGGTGGCGACCACGCGTCGGTTTCCAGCAGTGCCGCGATCCGATCGTGCAAGGACGAGCGAAGCGTCCACCGTTGCCGATGCGTGGCGAAGAACCTCTGCTGCCGCGTCAGCCATTCTCGCGTGTTCGCCGACTCGGGATCTTCCAGCCACCGGTACGGGTCGTGGATCGTCCTACCGTGCATCGTGTCCGAACCGTCGCGGGCACTGGTTACTGGCGGCACCGTGTCGGCGTTGATCTGGTCTGTCATGTCGTCCGTCCAGATCCATCTTCACGAGGGGTCGGTTGGGGACCGGCTGGCCGCCGGGAGCCGAGCGTCGGGGGGCCGCCCGCTCAACCGACAGCCAGCCGGCGATCTAGGGGAATAAGGGCTGGGATTCGGCCCGTCGCCAGGAGCGGACGCAGGCCACGGCGGTGGCGCGATCATCACCGTGGGCGTTATCGCGGTGGCGAGCCGGTCCGCTCGGACTCGGGCTCGGCTTGGTGACGGGGGTTGGATCGTCATCGGGCGTTGCTGGGCGCGGGGAACGCGCAGGCTTGCTGGCGCCGGATAGTCGGCGGTGGGAGCGGCGGGATGCGCCGGGTGCACTAAGTCCAGCAAAACCCGCAGCGCCCGCTGCGGCGGACCCTGGTAGGACCAGACCACGACCTCGGGGGCGAAGATGTCCACCGTGCCCCGTTTGGGCACCCGGGCCGCACTGACCCGATCGAAGTCCCGGATAGTGAGCAGATCGATGTGGTGGTCCCATTCGTAGGAGGCGACCAGCGCATTCGGCGCCGTCTTGGGGCCGCAGCAGTACAGCGTGAACCCGTCGGCGACGACGTCGATGAGCAGCTGTTCCACCATGGTGGGCAGGCCCACCTGCCCACCATGGTAAGGGTCTGCTGGCGGGAGCCGTTTCATGCGCTGCGCCCTGCACTACCGAAGTGGCCGGTCTGTGGCGGGCGGCGTAGCTGGGGATGCATGTGCTGGCCAGGCGAGCGGACGGGCAGGCGGGCCCAACCCAGCTGATGCTCGACACTCGTCGCTCCGTGGAGGCGGCGTGGAACCGGCTGGCCGTCAGGAGCGCAAGGAGACACGGGCGTACTCGGCCGGCGGCCAGCCGGGGTCCTGGTGGGGAACTGCGGCTCGGGTATCTGCAGACTCTCCCGGCGGGAACCGGGTCCAGTGACCCGTTCGGGATGCAGCATCCGCGGCTGCTGATGGTAGGAGTGCTGCAGGTCAGCAGCAGTCCCTTCGCTGGTCATCCGCTATCCCCCAAGGTCCGTCTGCCTCTGACGAGCAGTTAACGACCCTGGCAAGGGGTGAACTTGCACACGCTTTGCACAGCCGGCTCGGGGAACCTGCGCCAGGAGGATTACGGGAGGCCTGCGCGTGGAACACTCAGGCTATGGGTACTGCTGCCACTGGTGGTGCACGTGTCGCCGTGCTGCGCAAGGCGCGTGGCATCACGCAGGCGGCACTGGCGCGCCGGGCCGGGATCTCGGGCAGTCTGTTGTCGAAGATCGAGATCGGAGACCGGACGCTCACCCCGGGCATCGCGGCCGCGATCGCCCGAGCCCTGCAGATCTCCCTGGGCGCGCTGTACGGGGAAGCTGAGGTATCCGCGGACCAGAGCGTGCTGCTGAAGGGTCTGCGCACGGCGGTACGCCGCTACGACATCCCCGACCAGGTGGCCCTGCCCGCTAACCCGGCTCAGCTGCGCGCCGACCTGGATCAAGCCATCACATTCCGGGAGCAAGCTGACCTAGTGGCCCTGCTGCGTGTACTGCCCGGCCTGCTGACTCGGGCCACCACGTACGCGCACGCGGCGGCCAGTCAGCAGGGGTGGGCGCTGCTGGCCGACGTGTACAGCGTCGTCTACGCCCTGGCCGCGCGGAATCGGTGGATGGACCTGGTCGAGGTCGCCCCGGCCCGCCAGGCCTGGGCCGCGGGTCAGCAACCCAACCCGCTGTTGACAGCGGTCGCCGCTCGGGACCGCGCCGGCACCTTCCTCAACTGCGGGGACTTCGACGGCGGCCTCACCGTGGTGGACCGGGCCATCGTGGCCGCTGAAACGGCACTCACTGGTCCGGAGAGGTCCTTTGCCACGGGCACTCTGCACCTGCGCGGTATGACCCTCGCCGGACGGCAGGGCGACCAGACCGAGGCCGAGCGCCACATCCACGCGGCGTGGACTGCGGCCGAGGAGTTCCCGCACGACTTGCAGATCCATAACCAGATCTTCGGTCCCGCAAACACCGCCACCCATGTCCTCGCCACCGAGGGAGACCTCGGCCGCCCCCGCGACGTGGTCCGCCTCGCGGAGCAGCTGACCAGCAATGACGCCCAGCTACCACCCACCCGGATCGGCCCCGTCCACATCAACACCGCCCGCGCCCACCTCGACCTGGGCGACCGGGACGGCGCGCAGACCTCCCTGGTCCAGGCGTGGGACATCGCTCCCCAGATGGCGAAGGTCCACCCGATGAGCCGCGAAGTACTCCGAGTCCTGATCTCCCTGCACCGACGCAGCAACCCACAGCTCGTCAAACTCGCCAAAGAAGCAGGGCTCACCGCATAGAGGTCCAGCCAGCCGGGCGACGCTGACGGCAACGACGGTGGCCAGCCAGCGCGGGATTGGGTACTGGGTATCGGTACCGCAATAGCCGCGGGGTCGCGGTGGTTAACGTGACCGGTTATCACATCTTCCAGCGGCGACGGTTCACACTCGGAAGCAGACATCGCACATGCAAATCGCCGGTACCACCGCCGGTGTTGACGTCGAGCACGTCAGGCGTGACGTCGCGACGTTCGTCACACGCCTGGAGTCCGCCGGGAGGCGGTGACTTGCCCGGATAGCAGATGGTGAGCGTGCTCCGGCCCGACCCATACCTGGTGCACCACGGCGACGTCGGCGGAGTCCGTCTGGGCCTCACCGGCCCCGATGCCGTCCGGACGGCGGTGCGCGCTGTTTGAGCTCGCAGACGCGGCCCGCGTGCAGGTCCAACCGCAGCTTGGCCCCTTACCCGCTGGACAGCACCACGCGGCCGATGAGCACCACGGCACT
>JBGSWT010000280.1:0-5158 GCA_041751815.1 Pseudonocardiaceae bacterium | reverse complement strand
TGCTGCCTCTTGCCACGGCCTGGCGGACGCTGCTGGCAGAGCACGTTCCCGGTCGCCGCGGACGCTGCCGGCACTGCGACCGGGCCTTTCGCCCGATGCGCAGCCGACGCCCGCTGTGCTCGGTGTGGCGTACCGCGCACGCCCACCTGGGTGGCGGGTGGCCGTTGGATGCCGGCCAGTGATCCGGCGAGCACCACCGTCAGAAGTCGATGCCGTTGTTCCGCAGCCACACGATCGGATTGATCTTCCGGCCGGCTGCGTTCCACACCTCGAAGTGCAGGTGCGGTCCGGTCGAGTTGCCCCGGTTACCCACCTCGGCGATCTTCTGGCCCGCTCGGACCTTCTGGCCCTGCTTGACCAGCGAGCGGTTGATGTGCCCGTAGACGGTAGTCGTGCCGTCGGTGTGTCGCAGGCGTACCCAGAGGCCGAAACCGCTGGCGGGGCCGGACTCGGCGACCACGCCGTCGGCGGCGGCCAGGATCGGTGTCCCGATGGAGTTGGCGACGTCGATGCCCCAGTGGAAAACGCCCCACCTGGCGCCGTATCCCGAGGTGAGGGTGCCCTTCGCCGGCGCGCTGAACTGGATCCGGCTGGCCTCGGCCTCACGGGCGACGCGCTGGTCGACAAGGCGCTGCCCCTTGGCCATCGCCTCCACGGCCTCGACCGCAGCGGGCTCCGTGGGGCGAGTCAACGGCAAGTATTCCGGCGACGGGGCGGGTCCGCCAATGCCTGTCACCGACGAGGCGTTCTGCGCAGATGCCAGCAAAGTGGCGTCGTCGGAGATCACCGCGGTCGGATTGTCGATTGTCTGGCCCGCGGCCACGAAGGCGCCAGCGGCGACGGCTGCTACGACCACCCGGCCGCGCACGGCAGGGGACGGTGCTGTGAAGCGGTGCGCCGCCCGGGTAACCGAGGGGCCGGGGCGTAGCGCCACCTCGTGAACCGGGGATGGTCGTTGGCCGCCTGGGGAGCGGTGTCGAGCCAAGACCTGCCTTCCGTTCGGAAGTTTGTACTGGCCTCAGGCGGGGAACCCCAGGGCAACTACGGGAGTCCCCTCCGCAGCCAGCCGTAATCGGACCGTGACCGTGGAGCGGGGGGAAGGTAACGAAGGGCGACGTCGCCGGGCAAGCCGCCGTTCCGCAATACGTTCGGCTGTATCGGCCAGCGTTGGTTCTTGCGCGCTGTGCGGTCGATCCAGCCGGTTTACGCGGCGGATGTGGAGGCCGGACCGATCCCGTTGGTGCCGCCACGTCGACCGTCCGGTCGACCACCGGTTGCGCTCGGTTGCGCTTCGGACTCGCTGGGAATGCCCAGCCTGACACTGTGCTTCGGCGCGTAGCTGACGGGCGCTGGGCTAGGCCGGCCGGAAGCTACCCTCGAGTACATGAGCGGACGTATCCGGGTGGTCGTCGCCAAACCGGGACTTGACGGGCACGACCGGGGTGCCAAGGTTGTCGCTCGTGCCCTGCGCGACGCCGGCATGGAGGTCGTCTACACCGGACTGCACCAGACCCCGGAACAGATCGTGGAGACGGCGCTGCAAGAGGACGCCGACGCGGTAGGGCTCTCGGTACTCTCTGGTGCCCACATGACACTGTTCGCTCGGGTCATCGAGTTGCTACGGAGCAAGGGCGCGGCTGACGTGCTGGTCTTCGGTGGTGGAATCATCCCCGATGAAGACATCCCGAAGCTCACCGAACTCGGGGTGGCCAAGGTCTTCACCCCGGGTGCCACCACGCACGAGATCATCCATTGGGTGCGGACGGCCTTGACCGCGCCGGTGGAGTGATCTTTTCACTGGTGCCAGCGGGCCGCTGCCATCCGCGGCTGGATAGGGTCGGGCGGTCCGTCGGCCGGCCGAATCACATCCTGGAGACCCGCGTGGACCTGTACGAGTACCAGGCGAAGGATCTGTTCCAAGCCCATGGGGTCCCGGTGCTCCCCGGCCGCGTCGCCACCACCAGCGCAGAGGCCCGAGCTGCTGCCGAGGAGCTCGGCGGCACCGTGGTCGTCAAGGCTCAGGTCAAGACGGGCGGTCGTGGCAAGGCGGGTGGCGTGAAGCTGGCCAGGACACCGGACGAGGCGCAACAGCATGCGGCCGCGATCCTGGGCATGGACATCAAGGGTCACACCGTGCACCGCGTGCTGGTCACGCCCGCGTCGGACATCGTCGAGGAGTACTACCTCTCTTTCCTGCTCGACCGCGCCAACCGCACCTTCCTCGCCATGGCCAGCGTCGAAGGTGGGATGGACATCGAGGAAGTAGCGGCAACGAAGCCGCACGCGCTGGCCAAGGTGCCGGTGGACGCAACGTCCGGGGTGGTCGCCGCGAAGGCCGCCGAGATCGTGCAGGCTGCCAGGTTCCCGGCGGAGGTGGCCGAGGCGGTGGCCGACACCGTGGTGAGGCTGTGGAACGCCTTCGTTGCCGAGGACGCGACGCTGGTGGAGGTGAATCCACTGGTTCGCGACCGGCAGGGAGCGATCACGGCATTGGACGGCAAGGTGACCCTGGACGACAACGCCGGGTTTCGTCACCCCGGCCATGCCGAATTGGCCGACTCAAGCACACAGGACCCGCTCGAGGCCAAGGCCAGGGCCCGCAATCTCAACTACGTCAAGCTCGACGGTCAGGTCGGCATTATCGGCAATGGTGCGGGACTGGTGATGTCCACGCTGGACGTGGTCGCCTACGCGGGCCAGACGCACAGGGGGATGAAGCCGGCGAACTTCCTCGATATCGGCGGCGGCGCGAACGCACAGGTCATGGCCGACGGGCTGGACATCGTCCTCGGCGACCCCGACGTGCGGTCGGTCTTCGTCAACGTCTTCGGCGGGATCACCGCCTGCGACCAGGTGGCCACCGGCATCGTGCAGGCGCTGAACATCCTTGGTGCTGCGGCCACCAAGCCGCTGGTCGTCCGGTTGGACGGCAACAACGTTGAGCAAGGCCGTCGGATCCTCGCGCAAGCGGCCCACCCGCTCGTCACCATGGTCGACACGATGGACGCCGCGGCAGACAAGGCCGCCGAGCTGGCCGCATCGACTTTTGCCCAGGGAGCCTGACCGTGACAATCTTCCTGACCAAGGACTCAAAGATCATCGTCCAGGGAATGACGGGTTCGGAGGGGCGCAAACACACCCAGCGGATGCTGGATGCGGGCAGCCAGGTCGTCGGCGGGGTCACCCCAGGCAAGGCCGGCCAGGCGGTCGACTTCCAGAGTGCGGCACTTCCGGTGTTCGGCTCGGTTGCCGATGCGATGGCTGTTACCGGCGCGGATGTGAGCGTCATCTTCGTCCCTCCGCGCTTTGCGAAGGCCGCGGTGATCGAGGCGATCGACGCCGGCATGGGACTGATCGTGGTGATCACCGAGGGGATCCCGGTGCATGACACCGCCACGTTCTGCGCGCACGCCGACGCCACCGGGCTGGCGGCCAATCCAGTGCGGAGCCGCATCGTCGGTCCGAACTGTCCCGGGGTGATCAGCCCCGGCGCCTCGAATGCGGGCATCATCCCGGCCGACATCACCGGTCCCGGCAAGATCGGTCTGGTGTCCAAGTCCGGCACGCTGACCTACCAGATGATGTTCGAGCTACGCGATATCGGTTTCTCCACGTGCGTGGGAATCGGTGGTGACCCGGTGATCGGAACCACCCATATCGACGCCCTGCAGGCCTTTGAAGACGACCCCGACACCGCGGCGGTGGTGATGATCGGGGAGATCGGCGGAGACGCCGAGGAACGCGCCGCCGACTACATCAGGGCCAACATCACCAAACCGGTGATCGGCTACGTCGCAGGCTTCACCGCTCCTGAAGGTAAGACCATGGGCCATGCAGGGGCCATCGTGTCCGGCTCCACCGGCACGGCTGCTGCGAAGAAGGAAGCCCTCGAGGCTGCCGGTGTCCAGGTCGGCAAGACACCCAGTGAAACCGCGGAGCTTATGCGCGAGATCATGAAGTCGCTGTCCTGAGTCTGTCGCCCTTTGCGTCGAGAAGCGGAGGTCTCTTATGTCCGTGCCGTACGGTCAGCCCCCGCCCGCGCAGCAGCCGGAACCGCCTAGCCGCCCTGACAGCGGTGTTGACCTGGGTAAGGCTTTCGCGATCATCGCAGGTTGCCTCGGCGGGGTCATCTACATCGTGTCCTTCGCCGACGACGTCGGTGGGTACCTGCGTGCTGGTCTGCTCGGGATCATGCTGCTCGGCGGAGGGTTGCTCGCCGCGGCCTCGGTGCTTCCCAAGGCGCCGGCCACCTTGGTGCCGGCCACCGTGCTGGTGGTCACCGCCACGTTGTTCCTGTTCATCGACGTCGTCAAGAACCCCGTCTTTGTTCCCGTCTTTCTTCCCGGGGTCGGCCCCGTGACGACCCCGGCGGCGGCCGTTGTCGCCCTCATCCTCGCAGCGGCAGAGTCGGGTGCCTGCGTGGTGGCGCTGCTTGCAGAGACGAGCCTGCTGAAGTCGCCGCCGCGGCCCAGCCCGTACCAATCATGGGGACCCCAGCAACCCATCGGTTATCCGCCACCGCAGCCAAGCACTGACCAATATCGGCAGACGGGCCAATTCGGGCAGCAGGGCCAATACGGTCTGCCGGGGCAATACGGTCAGTCGGGGGGGTCCTACGGCGGTCAACCATGGCACCAGGGCCAGCCCTACGGTCAGCCCGGTACTCCGCCGGGAGACTTCGGGTCGCCCGGCCGGGACTGAGTGCGTTTGATGTCCTTCAAGTACCGCAAACCCGGGCTGGCGACGCCTTAAACCGCCGCCAACTCGGGCGCCGGGTGAGTCGCTCAATCCGGTTGCATCGGAGCGCGTCGGCCTGGAGCTCATCAGCACAGCGCCAGGCAGCTGCGAGGCTGGCAGCTGTGAGTCTCCTGTTGCCGGTGTCCCCTCGTGATCCAGTAAGTGAGGGCACTCGTTCCCACTGGTGCGCGACGATCGGCCCTGCCTGCCTACCTGCCGTCGTCGGCTACCTCGCCGCCGTCGCCGCGCTCGCTGTGATCGGTCTTGCGAGTGGGGCCGCGAGTGGTGCAGACAGTGTGGTGGCCCGGGTGGCTGAGGTGGGTGCGGTGGGATGGCTTGCCGCGCATCACGTCCCCCTGATCATCGATGGCGCACCGCTCGGTGTGTTGCCGTTGCTGCCCACGCTGCTTCTCGGCGCGCT
>JBGSWT010000279.1:0-3240 GCA_041751815.1 Pseudonocardiaceae bacterium | reverse complement strand
GATCGCAAGCGACTGCTGGACGCCGCACTGGACCGGGCGGTGCGGCGAGCACCGCTGCAGACCGGGCCTGCCGACTGGAACTCCGCCGCCGCCGGCACCGTTGAGACCATCCGCCAGGGGGAGATCACTCAGCTCAACGCCTTGCGGACGGCCACCGCGGCGCGCAGCGACCAGGCGTCGCAACAGGCGCTGACCAACGGCGCCGTGGTCGCTGCCCTGCTGCTGCTCGCCGTTGCGACGTTGCTGATCGTGGTGCGCTCGCTGCTGCGACCGCTACGCACGCTGAGCACCGCAGCGTTCGACGTTGCCGACCGCCAGCTGCCGGAGGCGGTCGAGCAGCTGAACAGTACCGACGGTACGTCCGGTCAGACGACTGTCGACCCGGTGCCGGTGCACTCCAGGGAGGAGGTCGGTCAGGTTGCCAGGGCGTTTGACACCGTGCACGCTCAGGCAGTTCGGTTGGCAGCCGAGCAAGCGGTGGCGCGCAGCAGCCTCAACGACACCTTCCTCAACCTGTCCGAGCGCAACCAGGGTCTCGTTGACCGGCAGCGGCGGCTGATCGACGAGCTACGCAGCAGGCAGTACGACCCTGAGCTGGTGAGCAGCCTGCAACAGCTCGATCACCTTGCCGCCCGGATGCGCCGCCACAGCGACAACCTGTTGGTGCTCGCCGGCGGCACGCTGCCGCAACGGGCCGAGGAGCGCGTGGCGGTCGTCGACGTGTTGCGTAGCGCGGTCTCGGAGATCGAGCAATACCAGCGGGTGACCGTGCGTGAGCCCCCGGCGGCAATGGTGGCCGGCCCGGTCGTCAACGACCTGGTGCACCTGATCGCCGAGTTGCTCGACAACGCCGTCAATGTCGAGGCCACCAGCGGTGCCCACCAGCAGGCCACGGTGACGCTGTGCAGCACGCTCACCGAGGACAACGACGTGCTGGTGGAGATCATCGACTCGGGGACCGGCCTGCCGCCGGCCGAACTGCAGGCGATCAACGACCGGCTCGCCTCGTCACCGGCGCTCGATGCGTCGGTCTCCCGGCAGATGGGTCTCTTCGTCGTGAGCAGATTGGCAGCCCAGCACGGCATCACAGTGCGGTTGCGCCAGCGCCTCGGCCAGATCGGGATCACCGCAGCGGTGTCGCTGCCCTCCTTCGCGGTGTCGATCGATTCCGGACCGTCGAATGGCCCCCGACTGTCGAACGACAGGGTTCCCGAGGTGCTGGCCACTACCGAGTGGAGCGCGGCAGACGCGCCGCTGCCGCTGCAGGTGTCGGTGATCGACGAAGCCACCGCGGCGGACTTGTTCAGCCCTGCCTCAATCGGAATCGTGACCGCACCCCCCAGCATCTCGCGCACTGCCGAGCAGGAGTGGCGGGAGCTGTTCGGCGACGACCGGCCCCAGTCTCAGCCCCAGTCTCAGCCCCCGCCCCTCGCCGGTCGGCACGATGGGGATCAGTTAGATCCTCTGGCGAGTCCGCTGCCGCTGAGCAGCGCCGCGGCAACCGAGCAGCCGCAGGAGGTCCGCGAGGAGATCTTCGAGATGGTCTCTGCCTGGTTCCGTGAGCGGCAGTCGGCGTCGGCGAGCAACGGTGACACCACCGAGATGGCCGCGCAGCCGAATGGGGTCTCGAGCACCAACGCGCACGAGTGGCGGTCCCCGTTGGACGAGGAGTGGCAAGCCGCACAAGCGCTGGCCACTCCGGTCGACAACGGCGTCACCACTGCTGGGCTACCCAAGCGGCAGCCGCTGGCCCATCTTGTGTCCGGCGCGGAGGGCATCGGCCGTTCCGTTCCGGCCTCGATGCCTGCTGTCGCGGTCCGCGTTCCGGACGACGTGCGCGGCCGGCTGAGCAGATACCAGCACGGATTGCGCGTCGGGCGCCACGCCCGGATTGGCCCTGACGAGCAACCCACCATTTCCGACACCCTGCAGGGACGTATCGAGGAGGATCAGTAGTGACGACAGCAGTGCCACAGCATCCGGTCCAACCCGGCCAGTTCGGCTGGCTGGTGGACAGCTTCGTAGAGCGGGTGCCCGGTGTGGCGCACGCTGTCGTCGTCTCCGCCGACGGACTGCTCCTCGTCGCGTCATCGGGATTGCCCCGAGATCGCGCCGATCAGCTCGCCGCGGTGACCTCAGGCCTGGTGAGCCTCACCCAGGGCGCGGCGCGCTGCTTCGAGGCGGGCGGCGTGATCCAGACCGTCGTGGAGATGGAGCGGGGCATCGTTTTGACCATGGTCATCAGCGACGGTTCCAGCCTGGCTGTGCTGGCTTCGCCAAGCTGCGACATCGGCCTGATCGGCTATGAGATGACCCTGCTGGTCGATCGGGCAGGCAAGCTGCTGACCCCCGAACTACGCGCACAGCTGCAGGGCGTTGCGCGCACGTGATCAGTCCTGGGTGACCGCTGCAGAGGTGATCCGGTGCAGCGGGAAGCGTCGCAGCTCGCCCCGTGACCGGTCGAATCCCTCCAACACGCCACCTCCTACGCTTACCGGCCGCACGATCCGCGTGCTCGCCACGCCGTGGGAGTCCACGTAGCCGATCCATACATTGCTGCCGGCGTCGGCGGCGCCCTGCAGCAGCTCCAGCGTGTTACCGGTGGACGCCCCATCGGTAACCACCGCGGGTCCACGTGGGGTGGTTACCGCGGCGTCCCCGGCCCGTACCCCTCGGATCAATGCGGCGAGCTGCTCGGAAGAAGGCGCTGTGGGCACAGCAGGCACTGAAGAGATAGCGGTACGGCGCGTTGCGGAAGCCCGGACCCTGGCCCGGCGATCCGCAGTGTGCAGCGCAACCACCTGACCGTCGGCTCCCTCGGCCACCGGAGTGAAGCCGGCGTCACGCACCTCATCGAGCAGCGGCCCCAGCGCCAACGGGCTGACCAGCACGGTGGGAGCGATCCTGCGCAGTCCGCAGCGAGCGGCCACCGGATGTGCCAGGAGCTCAGCCACCAGCGCAGTGTCGTCGCAACGCAGGAATGCGGCCACGGCGCCACCGCGCAGCTGCCCGTGCCGGCGGGCCACATCGTCGATGAGGTAGCTCAGGGACTGCGGTACCGGAGTACGGGATCGGGTCCGGAACAGCTCGTGCAGGTCGGTGGCGCTGCGGCCGATGTCCAAGGCTCGGCGCACGGTGTCCTCGGTCACCCGGTAGACGGTGGCGCCGCCGGCTGACTCCACGTCGGCCACCAGCCCGATCTCCCTGGCCAGCTCGGGCTCCAACGGTCCCGGCGCCACC
>JBGSWT010000278.1:0-1824 GCA_041751815.1 Pseudonocardiaceae bacterium | reverse complement strand
TTCACACTCCTCAAAGACACCGGCCACGGGAAGACCTCATGGTTTCACCTACAGAAAACCGGCGCCGCAGCCGATGATGAGTGGGACACTGAGACCATGCTGAAGATCATCGGGGTACTACTCGTCGTCTGGCTGGCCGTGTCGATCCTCGGCGCTGTCATCAAAGGCCTGTTCTGGTTGACCATCGTCGGCGCCATGCTGTTCGTGGCCACCGCCGCCTACGGTTACCGCAAGCGGCGATCAGGCCCGGAGGCGCTGCGCTAACTCGGTTCCGCGAATGGGCTGATTTGGCATTACCACGCTGTTACCAGTGGGAAAAGCTTGCCGGGCTGGACTTGGGGTTGTCGGCTCCAGCGTGTGACTATCAAATCCAGCCTGGCCTGACGGTCTCCGCTGGTGCCCCGACGGCGTTGGATGAGGGTAGCCGATGACATTGTCAGCCCGACCGGATTCGAACGCCGAACGGGGCAGGCGCCTGGACTCGGTGGCCGCTCACGCCGGTGTCATCTCGGAATCGCAGCACCTCGCGCTGCGAGCCGACATCCGCATGCTCTCGACCCTGCTCGGGGAGACCTTGGTTCGTCACGGCGGCGAGGAACTGCTCAAGCTGGTGGAAGAGGTACGAAGGCTGGCCCGGGTGGCCCTGGCAGAAGGTAGCGCGGAGATCAGGTCGTTGCTGTCCACCCTGGATATTGGCACGGCCGTCCAGCTCGCCCGGGCATTCTCGATCTACTTCCAGCTCGCCAACGTGGCTGAGCAGCTGCACCGGTCGCGGGAGCAGCGCGCCCAGGCCGGCTGGTCGCACGGACCGCTGCGCGCGGTGATGGACCGGCTGGCTCGAGACGTCGACCGGGCCGAAGTGCAGGCGGTGCTGGCGCGGATGGAGCTGCGGCCGGTATTCACCGCTCACCCGACCGAGGCGTCCCGTACGTCGGTGCAGGGCATATTGCGCCGGGTGGCCGACGTTCTCGATCAGAACCTGCCCAAGGACCACTTACAACGGCGGCTCGCGCGGCTGGTGGACCTGCTGTGGCAGACAGACGAGATCCGGCCCGGCCAACCGACGGTTCTCGACGAGGCCCGTGCGGTCGCCTACTACCTCGAGCAGCTCGGTACCCACGCAGTGCCCGACCTGCTGGAGGACTTCGAGGACGAGCTCGCCCGAGTCGCGTTCGCGCTGCCGCCACAGGCCCGCCCGCTGGTGCTCGGTAGCTGGGTCGGGGGCGACCGCGACGGCAACCCCAACGTCTCACCGCAGGTCACCCTCGACGTCTTGCGGCTCTACGCCAACCGGGCACTGAACATCCACCTGGCGTTGATCGACCAGCTCGTCCAGGAGCTGAGTGTGTCGACCCGCGTGGTCGGCGTTTCCGAGGCACTGCGGTGCAGCCTCGGCCATGACCGGCGCCTGCTACCCGAGGTCTATGACCGCTACCTGCGGCTCAACGCCGACGAGCCGTACCGGCTCAAGTGTGCCTTCATCCACGCCCGCCTAACCCGAACCCGGCAGCGGATTCGCGACGGCGTCGGGCACCAGGAGGGACGGGACTACCTGGGTGCGCAGTCCTACCTCGCTGACCTGGAGACGATGGACGTCTCGCTGCGCGGGCATCTAGGGGAACGCATCGCCGACGGCACCCTGGCCAGGACGCTGCGCAGCGCCCGAGCACTGGGCCTGCACCTCGCGGCCCTGGACGTGCGCGAGCACGCCGACAAGCATCACGCCGCCCTCGCGGCCCTCTATGACCCGCTCGGTGAGCTCGCAACGCCCTACGCCGAGCTCGACCGCGCAGCGCGGGCGGAGCTGCTGTCCCGTGAACTGGC
>JBGSWT010000277.1:0-2353 GCA_041751815.1 Pseudonocardiaceae bacterium | reverse complement strand
GACCTCGGCGACCGAGCGGACATCCACACACAGCCCAGCGATGGCCGAGTGTTCTGCGGAGCGAGTTGTGGCGACGTCTCGCCCCACGTCGCTGGTGGACACCAACGTCTCGACGGCGAGCTCCTGCACCGGTCGCGTCCGGCCCTGGGTCCAGGTGTAAGGACGGACGATGAACCGGAAGTCCTCCGACCCATCCCATTCATCGGCCGTCTGGACGACTGCCGTATCCGTGGGAGGCTCGCCCGGGTCGCCAGAGACCTCGGTGGGCTCGGCTGCGACGTCATCGACGTCTGGTTGTGCGTGCCGCCCCCGATGACCATCCCGATTCCGATCCCCTGCGATGTCGTCGAACCCGTCTTCGATGACCGCATCGTCCTGCTCACCGGCGGGAACACCGCTGTCGTTGCTTTCGAATGAAGGGAAAATCGGGACGCCTCCCCGCCAGCCGCCGAGACCAGATACACGGCCGGAACCGAGGACGCAGTGGCCCGTCTCCGTCCGTGCGAGGGACGCCCACTCCGACACGGACGAACCCCACCTGCTCAACTAATCGTTCGAGAATTAGACGCTCGAATTCACCCGAACGGAGCAACAACTCAGCGGAGCCCGGTCCCCCGGGTCATCGCGGTGTCGATCAGTGTGGAGAGCAAGGTGGGATAGTCCACTCCGGTCACGGCCCACATCCGGGGATACATGGAGATCGGTGTGAAGCCGGGCATCGTGTTGATCTCGTTGACGGTCAACGCGCCGTCGGGTCCAACGAAGAAGTCGACCCGAGCAAGGCCCTGGCAGTCCAGCGAACGGAACGCAGAAACGGCCATCACCCGCAGTGCGGTGGCGACGTCGTCGTCGAGCTTGGCTGGGATATCGAACTCGCACGCGTCGTCGAGATACTTGGCGTTGAAGTCGTACCAGCCCGCAGAGTCCTCGGCGACCACGCGGATCTCCGCAGGCAAGGACGCTTCGATCCGGCCGTCGGGGAATTCCAGCACCCCGCATTCGACCTCGCGGCCTATCACCGCCGCCTCCACGAGAACCTTGGGATCGACCGCGCGAGCGACGGCGATCGCCGAGGCCAGCTCCGACCAGTCAGTCACCTTGGTAATACCCATCGACGAGCCCGCTCTGGCCGGTTTCACGAAGACCGGCAGACCCAGCCGGTGGCGCTGCTCCGCGGTCAGCGTGGCGCTATCGGAGCGCAGCACCACGGCATCGGTGACCGGCAAACCCTCCATGCCCAGCAGCTTGCGGGCGAATTCCTTGTCCATTGCCGCCGCGCTTGCCAGCACTCCTGAGCCGACATAGGGAAGATCGGCCAGCTCCAGCAGCCCCTGGATCGTGCCGTCCTCGCCAAAGGCGCCGTGTAGCACGGGGAACACCACATCAACCCCGGATAGGACCTCGCCGGACCGGTCGCCCGCGATGCACACCAGTTCCCGCCTGGTCGGATCACCGGGCAGCGCAAGCGCCAACGCGTCACCATCGACAGCGGGAAGCGCCCGGTCCCGGATCGCCAGTTCGGCCGGCTCTGCGGTACCCAGCACCCAGGCACCATCAGGGCTGATGCCCACCGGGATGACATCGAAGCGCGCCCGGTCCAGGTGGCTCAGCACGCTGCCTGCCGAGACGCAGGAGATCGCGTGCTCGCTGCTGCGGCCGCCGAAGACGACGGCGACGCGCAGTCTGCGATCCGTCATGGCGGCAGACCCTACTACCGGTGATCCGCCGGGGTAGCACCACGGCAAGCCCGCGCCACGCCCTGTCGAGCACCTCAAAAACCCATTCCCGAAACGCCGCTTGCTCCGTCACCGTAGTAACCATGACGTTGTCTCCCACCGCACGCAGCACCCTGCGCCGGCACCGCGACCGGGCTCGCCACGACCCCGCCGAGCTGTACGCGCTGCTGGACTCCGCATTGATCTGCCATCTCGGGCTGGTGCTCGATGGCTCCCCGGTGGTGCTACCCACCGGATACGGGCGCGACGGTGACACGCTCTACCTGCACGGCTCCAGCGGCGCGGCAATCCTGCTGGCCGCCTCGCAGGGAGCCCCGGTCTGCGTCACGGTGACCCAGCTACACGGGGTGGTCTATGCCCGCTCGGCGTTCCACCATTCCATGAACTACGCCAGCGCCGTGATCCACGGCACAGCGCGGAAAGTCACCGACGAGAAGGAAGTGCGGCACGGGTTGCGAACGCTGGTCGAGCACCTCGCACCCGGGTCCTGGGAGCACAGCCGCCCGCCCACCCGCAAGGAACTCGCCGCGACCACGGTGCTGGCCCTGCCGCTCGACGAGGCCTCGGTGAAAGTCCGGTCCGGGCCGCCGGTAGACGACGACTCCGACGTAGCGGCC
>JBGSWT010000276.1:0-4554 GCA_041751815.1 Pseudonocardiaceae bacterium | reverse complement strand
GTCGGCCTGGGCGGGCGTAACATCGCTGAGGTAGTCGGCGAACACCCGCGCCTTGTGGTGATCCAACTCGCCGGCGGCCAACGCCGCATGCACCCGGGGCAGCCGATCGACGAGCAGCTGAGCGCAGCCCAGCTCGTAGTCGGCTCGGCGGGCGGTGAACGTCAACGCCGCAGCGATCTCCGCGCTCTCCCACCCGCTTGTTGTACGCCGGGCCACCTCGGCCATCGCCGCCCAGCACCGGGCATAGCCACGAGACACCTCGGCCCACGCAGCGCGCAGCTCGTCGACGATCTCCTCATCGGAGATCACCGAGCTCACCGCCGCTGTCATGGATCGACCATACGTTCGACCCCTGACAGAACCGGCACCATCGACGTCGGGGAGCGCAAGCGCCGCGCAGAGCGCGGCCGCCGCGCCGGCCGCGTACAGCCATCCGAGGCGCGGGTCGTCGTCGGCGAGACCGAGGTGACGCACCCGTAGACGATGAGCAGGGCCTCGCCGATGGCAGCTGATCGGGCGCAGTCGAGTTTCCCTACGGTCCCGCCGAGACAACCACGCACTCAAGCCGGACCATCCCCGTCCACAAACCCGAGGAGGACGCATCGATGACCGAGACGGCCGCCGTTGACTGGCCCGAACTCCTGGCGAGCTGGGACCGCCAGCAAGAGGGCTACCTACCCGCGCGCGAGGAGCGCTTCAACGCGATGTTCGACGCGATCGAGGTGCTCGTCGGCGAGGAGTTCCTCGCGCTCGACCTCGCGTGTGGCCCAGGCTCGATCAGCCAACGACTGCTTGGGCGCTTCCCGTCGGCGCGCTCCGTGGCGGTCGACGTCGACCCGCTGCTCTTGGCACTCGGCCGTGGCGCGCTGGGCACCCTCAACGGTCGCCTACGATGGGCCGAGCGCGACCTGCGCGATCCCCGCTGGACCACGGGACTCACCGAGGGCGCCTTCGACGCCGTCCTGTCCACGACGGCGATGCACTGGCTCACTCCCCTGCAGCTCGCCTTCCTTTACCGCCAGCTCACCACCATCGTGCGCCCAGGCGGGATCGTGCTCATCGGCGACCACATGCCCTTCGACGAATCGCAGCCGTCGTTCGCCGCGTGACACGCGCGGTCGAAGCGCGCGACGAGAAGCGCGCCTTCGAGCGCGACGGGATTGATGACTGGTGGCAATGGTGGGATCGCCTCTCGAAGGTGCCGGCGCTCACCGAGCTGCTCGCCGAACGCGAGCGCCGCTTCGCCGACCCCGAGCGGGTGGACCCGTCCGCGGCGCTGTGGGAAGGCTCGACCGCGCGTACCGGTCACCACCCGAGCCGGAGCTTCGCCGGCGCGGCGCTCACCCAGGCCGGCTTCCAGGAAGTCGGCTCGATCTGGCAACAGCTCGACGACTACATCTTGCTCGCGGTCCGGTAGCTCGCTACCACTCCTAAGGTAATTCGATACATGAGAAAATGGTTGACCGCATCGACTGGTTGTGATCAAGAACCGGTATGGGGAACGCTCTCCCTGTCATGAGCCACACAGAGCCTGAACCGTCTGACGTTCTCACAACATTGACCGGCCTGAGCGCGAGTCTTACTTTCGACGGGCAGCGCTGCTTGCTCAAGTATTCGGATGCCTCTTCGGCACCCCCGTTGTTGCGTGCGCTCGGCGAGCGCCAGGTACCGGTGTCAGCGCTACAACGCGTCGACCTTACGTTGCCATCCAGCGCAGGATTGGGGGCGCTGCGCCTGGTCCTTCGGTCCGGGGTCGATCCCGTGCTCGCCGTGGTCGGCGACAAGCCACACGATGCGCTCGACCCCTATTTCATCCAGTTCTATCAGTCGCAACAAGAGTCCGCCCTCCGGCTGCGTAGCGCGCTGGAGCAGGCGATCGCTGCGGCTCCTCCGACGCAAGTGCCGGGCTTCCTGCTGCCTGCCCCGCCTCCTCCCCGCACCATCCGAGGCGCCGATGGGATAGCTGAGTTTGATGGCCGGGTCATCAAACTCAGCTGGCGGTTCTTGGCGGATGAAGCCAAGACGTCCGGTGGACCGACACGCGCGATTCCGCTGTCCATCATCGAGAGAATCGAGTGGTCAGCGCCGTCCACGACACGGGGCGGGCATCTGCGGATCACCGTAGCAGGGTGTAACAAGGTGATTACTGATATCGGTAAGGATCCCGATGTCGTGCTCTTGCCCCCGGGAACGGAGGGAGATTCCGTCCTGTTCGTGGCAGCGGTGCGGGTCGCGTTGGCCGCGCCGCCGGGCTCCATCATCGTCCACCGGGATACCGAATCCAGAGGCGACCGAGACTTCACCGGGATCGCCGAGCGGGACGGAGAACAGGTGGGTTGCATCCACGCTCACACCCCGGATGGCTCACCACATCTTCGCGAGATCGGGTTGCTGGTCACGTCAGCTAGCGAGCAGGAGCCCAACGTCACCGACACGCTGCTCGCCAAAGTCCTGCGCTGGGCGAGCATGTCTGGGGCACGTGCGGTGACCTGGTGGGTAACGGACTGGCCGGAGCATCGTGAGGAATACGAGCGCCGAGGCTTCGGCCTGGTGGGGAAATGGCGCTCTGCGAGCACCGGCGACCGCCGAATGGAGGAGTGGCAGATCCGGGCCGCGTTGAGGCCGGATCCGCAGTTCTGGCAGGGCGAGCTGCTCGACGCGCTAGGTGATGTGGCACCCCGGAAACCCGGCTGGCGATATGTGCTACGTTCACTTGGCGTCTGGCTGATGTTCACCCTAGCCATAACTTTCACGCTCAGACTTGGGATCCAACCCGATTTCGACCAATGGCCGCACTTGGGGAATTTCTCCTTGGCCTTCGTTGTCGTCGCCGCCATGCTCACCGCGTTCGCCTGGCCGGTCATGCGTGCTGTGTCTCGCGCCGGGCAGATGTCTCGAGCGAAGACCGCGACGAAAGTGTTGCGCAAGGACCCCCGATCGCCGGTCCTCTACCTCCGCTCGTTCCAAGATGACAAGTCGACCAGGAAAGCCACCCGGATCGGCTCACTCATCACCGAGGAACAGGCGGTGGCGTCGATCGTCGCCGACATCGGGCCATTCATCAGCCTTGGCCGGGCTGACCGGGTACTCGGCGCGGCCAGAGCTGAGGTTGCTGACGCCGACTGGCGTCCCGCTGTGGTCGGGCTACTCGCGCATGCCCGGCTCGTCGTATTCCGCTGCGGCACTGGAGAGTCGCTGTTTTGGGAGCTCGAACAGGCTGTCAAGATCCTCCGACCGGAGCAGCTGCTCATCCTGGTGCCAGCCGATGATAACGCCTACCGGCAGTTCCGTGCCAAGGCCGTCGAAATCATGCCGCATGCACTGCCTGAGTTGCCGATTCGTCGGCGGGTGGGGCAGCGACTCGCGGCAGCGATCTGCTTCTCTCCTGGCTGGCACCCACAAGTTATCCCGCTGCGCCAGTCGCTGCCACTCCGGCTCATGCTGTCCCCGGACACGAGTCTGGCGCTGAAACTTAACTCCGTCCTCCGGCGATTCACTCGCTGGAGATTCCGCTTCTGGTTAAATCGGCTTGGATCCCTCGCACTTCTCGTCGCGGTCGGTCTCTATATTTTTGGGCAAACGTCCACCGCCGAGCGCCTCTACCAATCGGATCAGAGAATGGCCGAATTGGGGGAAAACTTGCGACGGCTCGATCCCGCCAGCGCAATCACGGTTGATGGTTGCATCGGGATCACGTCATTGGGACCCCGCGCGATACCGTGCGACTCGCCCGACGTGTTCGCTCACGTGCTCGCCAGAGTCGATCGCCCAGACCAGTGTCCGACGGGGACACTGAGCAGCCTTCCCATCTCGTCTGGTCGTCAGGTGGTGTGCATCGACAATGGGCCGCTGTCTGTTGGTACCTGCATCAAGCGTCCGGTTAACAAGGATAGCCCCCCGTGGCGAGTAGGCTGCGAACATCCGGAAGCGTTCGGTCGGGTGGTGGGCCTTGTGCAAATGACGTTCCTCAGTCCGAACTGTCCAGATGAGACCGACGACATCTTGAGTGAGCATTCCTCGTCAGATCCCCTAGGGAAGGTTGTATGCGTTGTTGCGCTCAACGGACCTCATCCAGGGGCACCTGGCGAAGGCGGTGGCATCCTCAGGGTCGGCGATTGTGTCATCATCGAAACAGGCCGCATCAATTCGAGGCCCATTCCCGCTGCGGTCGAGGTGCAGTGCGGCTCTTCGGAGGCACAAGGCCGCGTGATCGCGCGGGTGGAGGATCCCTCCCAGTGCCCGGCTACGACACGTCCTGCCGCATTCATCACAGCCGGCGTCGACGACTGGACGTGCTATCGCCGATTCTAACGTTGTGTAGATCGTGCGCTGTCAGGTTGTTGCAGTTCGGCGCTTCGTGCGCCGTTCCGGCCATGGCCAGTCCAAGACCAGCGACTCGCCGACATCGAGGGCGTGCCCGCGGTGGGCGACCTCATCGAGCCGGTCCACGACCTCGTCCAGCTCGCGCTCATCCAGCCCGGCCTCGTCCAGCCACTCCTGGGCGTCGTCAGGGACCGACAGGCGCCCGGCTCTGATCTGCCAGCCCGCCAGCGC
>JBGSWT010000275.1:0-3968 GCA_041751815.1 Pseudonocardiaceae bacterium | reverse complement strand
TGGCAAGTGTGCGGAGGTGGGCGTGCACGGCGTCGCGACCGTGGCCGATCACCACCACCAGGTGCTCGGGTGCCAACCCGGCGGCAGCCCGCACTGCATGTTCCACCAGGGGGCGGCCGGCCATCGGGTGCAGCACCTTGGGAATCGCCGAATGCATCCTGGTGCCCTCACCTGCAGCCAGCAGGATCGCCGTTGTGAGGCTCCCGTCTGGGAGCATCGGCCTGTCCTTTCCCGATCTTGGGCCCCCGATCTTGGGGGCAGTCGATCCCTATGCGGCTGATGACAGGTCGGATCCTACGGGGGTAGCAGGCTCGGCGAACCTACGCCGTGGCATTCGTTGTTCACCTGGTAGCCACCCTGGGGGTTTCGTCTCTCCATCACCAACCGCCCATCGTGCCTTTGTCCTTCGAACGGTGGCCCACCCGGATCTTGAGTGCGCTCAGCTTCCCGAACCCAACAGCGGGGCTGTTCGGCCGTCCTCAGACAGCTCTGCTGTTGAGCTCGGGAACAGGAGGGCTGAGCCCTTGCGATCATGATCTTGGCGAGCGGCAGCAGCTGCGTGAACTGGGCGAGGAGCTTCCCGCAGACTCGCGTCCCATGCCGCCGAGCGGACGGCAAACCCGTCGTCGTGATTGAGGCCCGCGTCACCGTAGTCGGCGAACCCGGCGTAGATCTCGAATCGGGTAGCGAAGTCCGCACGTCGAGTGCGTCAGTGATCAATGCCACGGACGTCTCGGTGCTGAGCATCACGGCCCGCTCGTCGTAGATCTGAAAGGCATGCAGGATCGGGCGGGTTTGTCGCCCACGTCCAAGACTGCGCTGTACGCACCTGACCTGAGCAGCGTGGAGTGGCGCAGGAGTTCGTTCAGCAACGACATCGAGTTTGACTGCGTCGATGTCGCCGACCTTGATGAGGGTGCCGTGGCGCTGCGGGATTCCAACCGACCACACCCGGGAGCCGTTGAGGTTCACCGCGCGGGAGTGGGCGGTGTTTCACTGCGGCGGTCCGTGACAGGCAGTTCTGATTGTTCTCTAGCGCGGGTCACTGTCGAGGCACTACAAGCGGGTGCATCCCCGGCTGCAACTCGATCCAGCCAGCGCCGAGGGGAGGACCGGAGAGGCTGGCGTCGCGTGGGCAGCTGGCAGCGCGGCCGCCATACCGACGCCCGCCTACGGGAGGCTGTGTCGGGAGAGCAGCACTTCTGTATTCCCGACACGCCGCCTCGTCAAAGACGCTCTGACCGCCTGCTCCGCCGCCAGGATTCGAACCTGGACCATCGGAACCAAAATCCGAGGTGCTGCCTTTACACTACGGCGGACGGGCGGGCCTAGACCCGCGGGCACATGGTGACACGGGCCTTGCGTCCCGGTCAGTCCAGCCCTCCTTGTGCTCAACACACAACCGCCTCACAGGGACACGCGAGAGTCGCCCGCTGTACACGGCGTGTCGTGACTGTTGCAGGGCGGATAATCTACGGTTTGGTTTGGGTATGCCACGACCGTTACCTACGGTCCCCGCCACAGGCGTGAGCATGGTGGCACCCCCGCTGTCGCGGGTGGTCGCCGCGCCCCTGATGTTACGAGGAGCACGCCGATGACGCTGACCGCCGGAGACAGCCACCAACGAACGGACCCCGAACCCATTCTCTCCGGCCGGCGGACGCTAGGGCCTCAGATCCTGGTGTACCTCTTCGTGCTCACCCCGTTGGCAGCTCTGATGGCCGCGGTGCCGGCTGCCTGGGGGTGGGGGCTGCTGGGCTGGATCGACGTCGCGCTCTTCGTGGCCACGTACTACATCAGCTGCCTCGGGGTCACCGTCGGTTACCACCGCCACTTCACCCACGGCTCGTTCAAGGCCAAGCGATGGTTGCGGGTAAGTCTGGCGGTGTTGGGCAGCACAGCCATGCAGGGACCGCTGCTGCACTGGGTAGCCGACCACCGGCGCCACCACGCATTCTCCGACAAGGAGGGTGACCCGCATTCGCCTTGGCTGTTCGGAACCTCCCCGATGGCAGTGGCTCGGGGCTTCTGGCATGCCCACATGGGCTGGTTGTTCAACCGTGACCTTTCCAACCCGCGACGGTACGTACCGGATCTGCTGGCCGACCCGACGATGGTGCGAGTCAGCAAGTTGTTCTGGCTGTGGACCGGGATCTTCCTGGTGCTGCCGGGGGTCATCGGCGGGCTGGTCACCTGGTCGTGGTGGGGCGCGGTCACCGCGCTGTTCTGGGCCGGGCTGGTACGGGTCTCGTTCCTGCACCACGTCACCTGGGCGGTGAACTCGGTGTGCCACATGATCGGTAACCGGCCGTTCGCCTCGCGGGACAAGGCCGCGAACTTCTGGCCGATGGCGATCCTGTCCGCCGGGGAGTCCTGGCACAACCTGCATCACGCTGACCCGACGTCGGCCCGGCACGGCGTGCTCCGGGGACAGATCGACATCTCGGCCCGGGTGATCTGGCTCTTCGAGAAACTCGGCTGGGCGTGGAACGTGCGCTGGCCGACTCCCCAGCGGCTGGCGAAGCTCACGGCCAGGACCTGAGCGGGCTGTTTCGTTCGCGCTCTGGTGCGGTCCGCCTCGCCAACGCGATCTACCCGTGGCGGCGGCGGCGTGCGATGGGACACTGGCCACCGGCTACTTCGCTGGGTAATCGAGTGATCACTCTGCGCACCTAACAATAGGATTGCGCCAACAGAGTGATAACCCTAAAGGATTACTCTGAGCAGGTAACGTGTGGCGGTGCGTGGTAGATATACGCGGTGTGGGAAGGGGCGATCCCACGTACGGGGAGACTTCCGCTCGCGGGGGAACGCTCGGTCGCGGGCCGAGCCTACTTGCCGTGTGCGGTTCACACCATTTCGTTGAGTCACGGCAGGGGGCCCGTCTCGATGCAGTTCGTTGCAGGTAACACCCAACCGGCAGCAACGCTGGCTCGTCGTTCGGAATCGGGAGGTGTCACGACGTTCGATCCCGATGTCCGGGTAGCGGTAGTGGGCTATGGCTACTGGGGCTCCAAACACATGCGAGTGCTCAGCAGCATGCCGGGTGTGCATGTGACCATCGTCGAGCAGGATCCCGAGCGGATCGCGGAAGCGCGGCGAAATTACCCGGCGGCGGAGTCGGCATATCGTCTCGACGACGTGCTGCAGCAGGTGGACGCGGTGGTCGTCGCGACCCCGCCTTCTGCGCACGCCGAGATCGCGCTGCAGGCGCTGCGCCACGGGCGGCACGCCTTGGTGGAAAAGCCGCTGGCCACGACGGTCGACGACGCGCAGGCGATGGTCGACTCGGCGGCGGCGAATGGCGTGCACCTCATGGTGGGTCACACCTTCGAGTACAACGCGGCCGTCTGGAAGCTGAAAGAGATCATCGACGCCGGAGAACTCGGCAGGATTCTCTACATCGACGCCGCTCGGTTGTCCCTGGGCAAGTACCAGCGTGACTGCAACGTCATCTGGGACCTTGCCCCGCACGACATCTCGATCGCATCGTTCTTGCTCGACGAGGTCCCTCGGACTGCCTGGGTGTGGGCCAAGCGGCACGTCGGGCACCGCCACGCCGACGTGGCTTATCTGCGACTGGACTTCGAGCGGGCTGCCACCCACGCATTCGTCCACGTCAGCTGGCTGGACCCGTGCAAGGTCCGGCGGGTGACCGTCGTCGGTGAACGCAAGATGGCCGTCTATGACGACATGTCCGACAATGAGCGCATCCGGGTGTACGACATCGGTGTCGATCCAGCGGATCCCGACGACCACGGTGAGTCGCACGCTATGCCCGTCTCGTATCGGACCGGAGACATCGTCTCGCCCTTTGTTCAATTCAATGAGCCGCTCTTGGTTCAGGACAGCCACTTCATCGAGTGCATCCGTACCGGTGCCAAGCCGAACACCTCGGGTGAGCGTGGGTTGGACATCGTGCGGGTCCTGGCCGCTACCGACGTGGCCGAGGCCACCGGGCGACCGGC
>JBGSWT010000274.1:0-5709 GCA_041751815.1 Pseudonocardiaceae bacterium | reverse complement strand
GCTCGGCGGTGCTGGAGCGCCGTGGCGGCCCGGTGGAGTTGAACCGGCCCGACGGGAAGGTGGGCACCCTGTGTCAACCGGGTCAGCCGGTTCGACGGGTCCCATTGACGCGCCGCCCGGTGCGTGACTGCCTCGCCGAGGAACTGCGCAGGCTGGATCCGGACGAGATCTACCAGGCCGCGCTGGAGGCGTTGACGGAAGTGAACGGCCGGGCCGGCACCAGCCACCGTCGCGCCGTCCCAGCGAAGAAAAGCCGGTCGGACCAGGCCCTGGGCGAAAGCCTGGCCGAAACCGGGAGCGATCGGTGAGTCGCCCCGATGTGGTGGTGCATGCCACCGCGGAGGTGCTCGCCGCGGCGGCCGCTGCCCGGCTGATCACCCGGATCGTGGACATCCAGACCGCCTCGGGCTCCGCATCCCTGGTGCTGACCGGCGGAGGAATCATGATCGCGGCGCTGCGTCAGCTGGCGAGCACCCAGTCAGCAGCTGCAGTGGACTGGCGGCGACTGGATATCTACTGGGGTGACGAGCGGTTCCTGCCCAGCGGTCATCCGGATCGCAACGAGACTCAGGCACGCGAGGCGCTGCTTGACCATGTCGGGGTGGATCCCGCCCGGGTCCATCCGATGGGCACCTCGGATGGTCCCAGGGGAGATGATCCGGACGCCGCCGCCCAGGCCTACGAAGACCTGCTGGCGAACTGCTTGCGGCCGGAGGATCGTGGCCCGGCGCCGTCGTTCGACATCTGCTGTCTCGGCGTCGGCGAGGATGGCCACGTCGCCTCGGTGTTCCCCGGCTCCCCCGCGGTCTATGAGACCGAACGCGCGGTGATCGGAGTGCGAGGCAGTCCCAAGCCGCCACCCACCCGGATCACCCTGACCCTGCCGGCCATTCGGTGTGCCGCCGAGGTGTGGTTGATCGTCTCAGATTCGGCGAAGGCCGCAGCGGTGATGATGGCGCTGAGCGGCGCGGGAGAGGTCCAGTTGCCGGCTGCCGGTGCGACGGGCCGCCGCCGCACCCTGTGGCTGCTGGACCGGGCTGCCGCCGCCAAACTCCCCCCCGAACTCCTCACCCGCTGACCCTCCCCCACCCCGGCGTGTCGTCCTCCCGTGCCCGGTGTGTCGCGCGCCCTTGCTCGGCGTGTCAGTTTCCCGTGCTCGGTGTGTCGTCTCTCCGGGCACCGGGCTCGTCAACCGGCGAGGGATGCAGGCGATCGCTGACGCAGTGCCCACTGGTCGGCACCGGTCTCGTTGGTCAGTCCGCGCAACGCCATCGCTGGCGTTGTAGAAGGCCTGCGCCACAGCGGTATTCGGCTGGTGGCTGCCTGCGGGGGACCCGACTCGCTGGTCGGTCGGCAGAATCCAGCGAGTCATCGGCACGCACTCCTCGCCGTCACATGAGGCAGTCACATTGAAAAGGAGCTGTGCACCAGCGCATCCACGCGGGCAGGAAGGTACACATGCCCGCGTGGATGTTGGCCGTCGTTAAGGACACTCAGCAGCCGGGTTGGCGGTACTTGAAGGGCGCCAAACGTCAGGTGCCGCGCACTTCTTTCAGCCTGGCCAGCGCCTCGGCGAGGATAGCCTCACCGTCGGCGTCGGAGCGGCGCTCCTTCACGTAGGCCAGGTGAGTCTTGTACGGCTCGTTTCGCGGCGCATCCGGTGGTCGCTGCTCATTGCGCCCAGCCGGAAAACCACACCGCGGGCAGTCCCACACCTCGGGTTCCTCAGCCTCGACCGCGAATGAAGGCCGAGACTCGTGCCCATTCGCGCACCAGTAGGAAACCCGTCGACGGGGGGCAGTCTCTCCCCGCTCGGACTCGCCCATCGGACCTGCTCCGACCCGCGTACCGCGGATCGCGTTACCACTAGCCATCGATCGCCTCACCTCGCGGAACCGCCCGGTAACCCGGGCCGGTTCAGCCGATCTTGATCAGAAGTCCGATACCCACGATGGAAATGACCCACACCGCACTGACGAACATCGTCAGCCGATCAAGGTTCTTCTCCACGACGCTCGACCCGGACAGGCTCGATTGAACGCCGCCGCCGAAAAGACTGGACAACCCCCCGCCGCGGCTCCGGTGCAGCAAGATCAGCAGGATCAGCGCCATGCTGGTAACCAGGAGCACTATCTGCAGGAAGAACTTCATCACACCCTCGTAGGACAACGGCTGATAAGCAAGATTACTCCGTCCAGTAGCAGGCGCGCGCCGCGACCTCCTCGTCACTGCATAGAGTCACGGCGTTGATTACGGTAGGGGGCCTCCTGCGGCCAGGGCACAAAGCTTCGCGAACTCGTCAGCGTCCAGGCTGGCGCCGCCCACCAGGGCACCGTCGATGTCGGGCTCGATGACCAGCTCGGCGACATTACTCGATTTGACCGATCCGCCGTAAAGCACCCGAACATCGTCGGCAACCGCGGCCCCGTACTTGTCCACCAGAGCCTCCCGCAGCGCGCCGCACACCTCCTGCGCGTCGGCTGGGGTGGCAACCCGGCCAGTACCGATCGCCCAGATGGGTTCGTAGGCCACGACGACGGTGCGGACCTGCTCCACCGACAGACCCTTGAGCGCAGCACGCAGTTGCTCGGTGCTATGCACCAGGTGCCCACCGGCCTCCCGGACTTCGAGGCCCTCGCCCACACACAGGATCGGGACCAGCCCGTTGCGCAGTGCAGCCCGCACCTTGCTGGCCACGACCCCATCGTCCTCACCGTGGTGTTCCCGCCGCTCGGAATGCCCGACGACGACGTAGCTGCAGTCCAACTTGGACAGCATCGGCCCGGACACGTCGCCGGTGTAGGCCCCGGCGTCCTTCGCAGACAGGTCCTGCGCGCCGTAGCCAACCAGCAGCTTGTCCCCCTCGACGAGGGCCTGCACACTGCGCAACGCGGTGAACGGCACCAGCACCGCCACCTCCACCTTGGCGAAGTACTTCTCCGGCAGGGCGAAGGCGAGCTTCTGCACCAAGGCGATGGCCTCGAGGTGGTTGAGGTTCATCTTCCAATTGCCGGCGATCAGCGGTTGCCTTGGCACTCCTACCCCTCCAGTACCGCGACGCCGGGCAGGGCCTTGCCCTCGAGGAACTCTAAAGACGCGCCACCGCCGGTGGAGATGTGCGAGAACCCGTCCTCAGGCAGGCCCAGCAGCCGCACCGCGGCCGCCGAGTCACCGCCACCGACGACGCTGAACGCCTCCGAATCTGCAATGGTCTCCGCGACGCCTCGAGTGCCCGCCGCGAACGGAGCGAGCTCGAACACGCCCATCGGGCCGTTCCAGAACACCGTGGCTGCTCCGGCCAGCGCTGCGGCGAAGTCGCGAACCGTCTCTGGACCGATGTCCAAACCCATCCAGCCATCCGGGATGTCTCCTGCAGCCACCGTGCGGGTCTGCGCGTGCGCGGCGAATTCATCGGCGACGACAATGTCGCGGGGCAACCGGATCGTGTCACCGGCGGCCTCCAGAAGCCGGGCGCACACATCGACCATGTCCTGTTCCAGCAGTGACTTGCCGACCGGGTGGCCTTGGGCTGCGAGGAAGGTGAAGCACATCCCGCCACCGACGAGCAGGGCGTCCACCTTCGGCAGCAACGCCTCGATCACCGCCAGCTTGTCGGACACCTTCGACCCGCCCAGCACCACGGCATACGGACGGTCCGGCGCCTCGGTGAGCCGCCGCAAGGTGGTCAGCTCGTCGAGCACCAGCGTGCCGGCATAGGCCGGCAACCGCTCGGCGACGTCGACGACCGAGGCCTGCACGCGATGCACCACGCCGAACCCGTCGGAGACGAACGCACCGTCACGACCGACCAGCGCGGCGAGCTCGCCGGCCAGTACACCCCGCTCGGCGGCGTCCTTGGAGGTCTCTCGCGCATCGAACCGGATGTTCTCCAGCAGCGCGATCTCACCGTCAGCCAGGCCGGCTACCGTCGCATGAGCCGAGTCCCCGACGACGTCGGACGCCGCCACCACCGGCGTACCCAGCAGCTCGCCGAGGCGGACGGCGACCGGACGCAGCGAGTACGCCGGATCAGGTGCGCCTTTGGGCCGACCGAGGTGGGCGGTGACTACCACTCGTGCCCCAGCACCGCTCAGCGCCCGCAAGGTGGGCAGCGAGGCCCGAATCCGCCCGTCATCGGTGATCCGGGCGCCGTCAAGCGGCACGTTGAGGTCGGTTCGAACCAGCACGGTACGGCCCGACACCCCATCCCCCAGCAGGTCGTCGAGCGTCCTCACAGCCGCGAACCGACCAGGACGATGAGATCAGCCAGCCGGTTGGAGTAGCCCCATTCGTTGTCGTACCAGCCGACGATCTTGACCTGCTTGCCGATCACCTTGGTCAGCGGTGAGTCGAAAATGCATGAGGCGGGGTCGGTGATGATGTCCGAGGACACGATCGGCGCGTCGTTGTAGCGCAGGATGCCCTTAAGCGGGCCATCAGCGGCGGTCCGGAAGGCCTCGTTGACCTCCTCGACGCTGGTCTCCCGGGAGACCGAAGCGGACAGATCGGTGATCGATCCAGTGGGGACAGGAACCCGCAGCGCGTAGCCGTCCAACCTGCCGTTGAGTTCGGGCAACACCAGTCCAATGGCCTTGGCGGCCCCGGTGGAGGTCGGCACGACGTTGATCGCGGCGGCCCGTGCCCTGCGCAGGTCGCTGTGCGGGGCGTCCTGGAGGTTCTGGTCCTGGGTGTAGGCGTGGATGGTGGTCATCAACCCCTGCTCGATGCCCAAGGCGTCGTTGAGCACCTTGGCCATCGGACCCAGGCAGTTGGTGGTGCAGGATGCGCAGGAGATCACCGTCTGGGAACCGTCCAGCTTAGAGTCGTTGACCCCGAGCACCACGGTGAGGTCCTCACCCTTGGCCGGCGCCGAGATGATCACCTTCTTGGCGCCACCTTCGTCGACATGCTTGCGGGCGTCAGCCGCCTTGGTGAAGAAACCGGTGGACTCCAGCACCACGTCGACGCCCAGGTCGCCCCACGGCAGCGCGCCGGGGTCCCGCTCGGCTAGCACCTTGATGGTCTTGCCGCCCACCGCGATGCCGTCGTCGGTGACGTGCACGTCCTCTTTGAGCCTGCCCAGCACACTGTCGTACTTCAGCAGGTGTGCCATGGTGGCGACGTCACCGAGGTCGTTGAACGCCACCACCTCGATGTCATGGCCGCCGGACTGCACGGCGCGCCAGAAGTTCCGCCCGATGCGGCCAAATCCGTTGATTCCTACCCGAACAGTCACGTTGCCCTCTCCCTCATACATCCCTCAGACACTCGCCCTCACGCGGGCCAGCCTTCACGGCGGCACAGCTCGGCGCCACCCTATCGGCCGGATGCCACCGGGCAGGCCCCCCGGGCGGGGGACCTGCGGGGGTGTTCGCGACCGGTTGATTCCCCAGCTTGATACCCCACGAAGGCCCCAGAGGGCGCCGGGAAGGATCACGCGTCCAGCATGTCGGGGGTGACTTCGGACTCGGTGTCCGGCACCCCGAGTTCCTCGGCCCGCCGATCGGCCATCGCGAGTAGCCGGCGGATCCGGCCCGCCACGGCATCCTTGGTCATCGGCGGATCAGCGAGCTGGCCCAGTTCCTCCAGCGAGGACTGCCGGTGTTCCAGCCGCAGCCTGCCCGCAGTGAGCAGGTGTCGCGGGGTGTCGTCGCCGAGCAACTCCAGGGCCCTGCGGACCCGCGCCGCCGAGGCCACCGCCGCGCGGGC
>JBGSWT010000273.1:0-9264 GCA_041751815.1 Pseudonocardiaceae bacterium | reverse complement strand
GGGTGACCAGGGCGGGGTGCTACCGCGCGCCGCAGCGCTGGCCGCCGGGCTTCCGGACACCGTCGCCGGCCTGCAGATCAACCGGTTCTGCGCCTCGGGTCTGGAGGCGGTCAACCTCGGCGCGATGAAGGTCCGCTCCGGCTGGGAGGACCTGGTGCTCACCGGCGGCGTGGAGTCGATGTCCCGGGTGCCGATGGGCTCCGACGGTGGCGCCATCGCGATGGACCCGGACACCGCCTACGACGTCGGCTTCGTCCCGCAAGGCATCAGCGCCGACCTGATCGCCACCATCGAGGGCTTCACCCGCCACGACGTCGACTCCTACGCCCTGGAATCGCAGCACCGCGCCGCCAAGGCCTGGAGCAACGGGTACTTCGCGCGGTCGGTGGTCCCGGTCCGGGACCGCAATGGCACAGTCCTGCTGGACCGCGACGAGCACCTGCGTCCGGACGCCACGCTGGAGGGTCTCGGCGCGCTCAAGCCCTCCTTCGCCGAACTCGGCGAGCAGGCCGGATTCGACGCCGTCGCACTGCAGCGCTACCACTGGGTGGAACGCATCGAGCATGTGCACCACGCCGGCAACTCCTCGGGCATCGTGGACGGCGCGGCGCTGGTGCTGGTCGGTTCCGAGCAGGTCGGCCGGGATCTCGGGCTGGCCCCGCGGGCCCGGATCGTGGCCGGCGCGATCACCGGCGAAGAGCCGACGATCATGCTCACCGGCCCGGCACCGGCGACCCGCAAGGCACTGGCCAAGGCCGGTATGACCATGGACCAGATCGACCTGGTCGAGCTCAACGAGGCCTTCGCCGCGGTGGTGCTGCGCTTCATGCGCGAGATGGACGTGCCGCACGACAAGCTCAATGTCAACGGTGGCGCGATCGCCATGGGTCATCCGCTGGGCGCCACTGGCGCGATGATCCTGGGCGCCCTGATCGACGAGCTGGAGCGCCGGGACCTGCGCTACGGCCTGGCCACGCTGTGTGTCGGCGGCGGGATGGGCATCGCCACCATCATCGAGCGGCTGTAAGGGGTAGCAATGATCCGCTGGGACACCGACGCCGACGGCGCGGACGGGATTGTTACGCTGACGTTGGACGATCCGGGCACGTCGGCGAACACGATGAACGAGCGCTACGTCACGTCGATGGCCGAGACGTTGACTCGCCTGGAAGCGGCACGAGACTCGATCACCGGGGTCATCCTCACCTCGGCGAAGAAGACCTTCGTCGCCGGTGCTGATCTCAACGAGCTGCGCGCCATCACGCCGGACAATGCCCGTGAGTTCGGCGCCTATGTCGCGCTGGTCAAGAACCAGCTGCGACGGCTGGAGACGCTGGGCAAGCCGGTCGTGGCCGCGATCAACGGCACCGCCCTGGGCGGTGGCCTGGAGCTGACGCTGGCCTGCCAGCACCGGATCGCGCTGGACGCCCCAGGTTCGAAGATCGGGTTCCCGGAGGTGACCCTCGGGTTGCTGCCGGGCCTTGGCGGGGTGGTCCGCACGGTGCGGATGCTGGGCCTGGCCAACGCGCTGACCCAGCTGCTGTTGCAGGGCCAGCAGGTGCGACCGGCGCGGGCGCTGGAGATCGGCATCGTCGACGAGGTCGCCGCCACGCCAGAGGAGATGTTTGCCAAGGCCAGGGAGTGGATCGCGGCGAACCCGCAGGCGCAGCAACCCTGGGACGTCAAGGGCTACAAGATTCCCGGTGGTACCCCATCCACCCCGGCGCTGGCGCAGATCCTGCCCGCGTTCCCGGCCACGCTGCGCAAGCAGCTCAAGGGCGCGCCGATGCGGGCACCGCACCACATCCTGTGCGCTGCCGTCGAGAGCGCGCAGGTGGACGTCGACACCGCATTGCAGATCGAGGGCCGCTACTTCATGGACCTCGTCATCGGCCAGACCGCCAAGAACATGATCAAGGCGTTCTTCTTCGACCTGCAGCACATCAACTCCGGCGGCAGCCGCCCGGACGGATACCCCCGGCGCACCTTCGGCAAGGTCGGCGTACTCGGCGCCGGGATGATGGGCGCCGGCATCGCCTACTCCTGCGCTCGCGCGGGTATGGACGTCGTGCTCAAGGACACCGACCTTACGGCGGCGACCCGGGGCAAGGGATATTCCGCCAGGCTGCTGGACAAGGCCGTGTCCCTGGGTAGATCCACCCCAGACCAGCGCGATGAGCTGTTGACCCGGATCATCCCGACCGCCCGCTCGGAGGATCTCAAGGGCTGTGACCTGGTGATCGAGGCCGTGTTCGAGGACCCAGCGGTGAAGAAGAAGGTCTTCGCTGAGATCGTCGACGTGGTCGATCCCGATGCGCTGCTGTGCTCGAACACCTCGACGCTGCCGATCACCGACCTGGCGTCAGCGGTCGACCGCCCGGCCGACTTCCTGGGCCTGCACTTCTTCTCGCCGGTGGACAAGATGCCGCTGGTGGAGATCGTCCGCGGGCAGCAGACGTCCGACGCGGCGCTGGCTGCCGCGATCGATGTCGTGCAGCAGATCCGCAAAACCCCGATCGTGGTCAACGACAGCCGCGGCTTCTTCACCAGCCGGGTGATCGGCACCTTCATCAACGAGGGCGTGGCCATGCTCGCCGAGGGCGCGGCCCCGGCGTCCATCGAGCAGGCCAGCTCCCAGGCCGGCTATCCGGCGCCGGTGTTGCAGCTGGTTGACGAGCTGACGTTGACGCTGATGCGCAAGATCCGGGAGGAGACCAAGCGGGGCGTCGAGGCGGCCGGCGGCACCTGGACCCCGCATCCAGCCGACGCGATCGTCGACCGGATGGTGCTGGATTTCGAGCGCCCTGGGCGTTCGGGCGGTGCGGGGTTCTACGACTACGCCGACGGCCGGCGCACCCGGCTGTGGCCCGGCCTGGCCGAGCACTTCGGTCCCTCTCGTCCGGATGCGATTCCGTTTGCTGACATGAAGGAACGGATGCTGTTCGCCGAGGCGCTGGAGACCGCGAAATGCTTCGACGAGGGCGTCATCACGTCGGTTCCCGATGCCAACATCGGCTCCATCATGGGTATCGGCTTCCCGCCGTGGACCGGTGGTGTGGTGCAGTTCATGACCGGCCATCCCGGTGGCCTGGCCGGCTTCGTGACCCGGGCGCAAGAGCTAGCGCAACGCTACGGTCCCCGGTTCACCCCGCCCGCGTCACTGGTCGCCAAGGCCGTCGCTGGGGAGTCCTTTGAGTAGCACCGGAATCAGCGGGCGAGAGTCAGGGCGTAGTCGGGCCACCATTGTCCGGCAGTGGGCTCGCCGGGACGGCAGTTGCCATCGGAGTCGCCCGGCTCCTTGATCCACAGGAACGCGTCCACACCCTGCAGCCCGGTCTGCGTCGTCGGCGGATGCCCGAGCGCCCGTCCCGGAGGGTTGCACCAGCTCGGCCCTCCCTCGACTTGCGGCTCCGGATAGGGGCCTCGCCCATTGCGGCTGGTGTCGATGACGAATCGGGCCCCGTCCAGCCCGCTGGCCAGCGCCCGGCCGTAGGTCACCGTTGCGTCGGTGGTGTTGAAGTTGGCCACGTTGAGGGCGAAGCCGGCTGCCTCCCGGCCACCGGCACGCTGCAGCGCGTCCACGACAGCGGCGGTGTCGGTAATCCAGCCGGGATTTCCGGCATCGAGGTAGACGGTAATCGTGGGCTTCGCTGCCAGTGTCCTGACTGCGTCGGCCAGCAGCGCAAAACGCTCGTCAGCCCTTGGCCCCTGCAGGCAGCCGTCGATCAGGTGGGACAGGGCGTCCGGTTCGAGGATGACGACAGCGCGACCATCGCCGAGGCCGCGCGCCAGGTTGGTCACCCAGGTGCGATACGTCGCAGCATCCGATGCCCCGCCAGCCGAGTAGTTGCCGCAGTCCCGATCCGGAATGTTGTACGCCACAATGATCGCAGTCTTTTGGTTCTTCGCCGCCGCCGTCATCCGGCTTCGGACCTCCTGCTCAACGGCCGCGGGGTCGCCGGTGACCCACAGTGCGATCGGCTCTTCCGCGATCCGGCGCAGCGTGTTCGCGTCCGCCGCGTGTTCGGCCTGCTCCCACCGTCTGACCTGGTTTGCTGCCGAAGATTCGGGGTCTACGTAGAACTGCAGGCCGTTGAGCGGGTTGGGATCGGCCTGGACGTCACCAGTTCCGCAGCTCAGCGCAGCCAGGCACAACATCACCAACGCGACCAGGGCCGCCCGAGAGCGTGTGGTCATGATTTCCGGCCGCCCTTACTGCACATGGACCCAGCGGGCCACCGACGGCGTGCCCCTGCGGTTGGTCACGAACAGCATGTACCAGCCGGGCAGCACCAGGCCGGCTTGGGTCGGGACGGTCAGCGATATCGCCCGGTCCTTTCGGACGATGTCAAGTGCGACAGATCGCTGCTGGACGTCCGTCGCGTGGGTGACCGCACTCGGGCGAATCAATTTCGCAGTGGCGATGGAAAGTGGATCTGGCGTTGTGAACTCGGAGGTCCCGCCCCGCGTCATCGCGGTCGGGCCATCGGTGAGTGCTGGCCGGGAGCCGTGGTAAAGATAAGGAGGAGAGTAGATCTCGATGCGTTGCTCGAACGTGCCGGGGATGCTGTTGGCCTTGTCCCCGAACAGCGGGTCGGAGCCCAGAACCACGACGCGGCCGTCGGGTAGCAACAATGCCTCGCTGTGGTAGTTGCGTCCGATCCGTGGTGACGCAGCTGTCCGGAATAAACCCGTAGTGGGGTCATAAATCCGGGCCAGGTGGTTGTCCGACGCGCCTCTGCCGCGGTAGTCGCGGGAGCCGCCGGTGGTCAGCACGGTGTCGTCCGGCAGGACGACCGCGTTGAGATAGCGGGTCGGTTCAGCGAGGTCCGGGCCGGGTGTGAAGCGTGGGTCTGGTGTGCGCAGGTCGATGATGTCGGTGCGCGCGGTGGACTCAGCGGACTCGCCGATCCCGCCACCACCGAGCAGCATGACGCGTTGGTCCTGTGCAGGCGGCAGGAGTACCGATGTACTCGTCTCGGTCATGTGTAGGTCACGGAGGCCACCGACCTGCTGGAAAGAATTGTCTTCCAGGTTCCAGATGCCTGGCAGCCGCCCTGCACCCTCGCTGGGTCCCCAACCGGTGTTGGAACCGGAGTAGAACAGCCGGCCGTCGGCCATCGGGAAAATCGCCGGATAGGTGGGAAAGTACCGGTGCAGCATAGGTATTGTGTCCCACTGACGAGTGTCGCGCCGGTAGAGCTCGTTCTGCCCTGTCAAGATCCGCCCGTATTTATCGAGGCCGGACACGGCGATGACGTTTCCGTCGGTCAGCGGAACGAGGGTGGGATACCAGCGTGCGTGGTTCAGGTCGGCTACTCGCTGATAGCGCTCGGTCTGGGGGTCGAACTCGTAAGAGTACGCCGCACCGCGGTACTCGTGTTTTTCTAAAGTGAGCTTCGCTGCGATCCCGTAGACGTTGTTCGAGACGCCATCGATGTGATACTGGGAAAACCCGGTGATCGCCGATCCTGTGCCCTCAATGACGGCCTCGACCCAGATGTCGACGCTGGAGCTGTGCACCACGGTCTTGCCGTCCGCGTCGGTCATCTTATGCGCTGGCGCTACTGTTGCATCTTCCGTACTGGTAAAGGCGATCCCCTCGGGGGAGACGAACCTCGTGCCCTTCTTCAGGCTCACCGGGCCGTCATCGGGCGACTCGTTCCGTACAGTCATGGGCCCGGCGGCACGCGTGACGTTCGTTTCCAGCACTTCGTACTTCTGGGTGCCGCCGGCTACCAGAAGCTTGCCGTCGGGTAGGAACGTGTGGCCCCCGCAGAACATGTCGTCGGGCGTAGGGATGAGCGTGAACTGATCCGTTTGAGGGTCCCAGAGCAGGGTTGTGAAGCTTTTGGCTTCAAAATTCTTGATGTTGTTCCCGGAGCCCGCGATGATCAGCACCTTTCCGGTGGGTAGCAGCGCGGCGTGGACTGCGTTGACTCGAAATTCTCCTGGGACGTCGAGGGTGCTCCAATGACCAAAAGTCGACAGATAGCCGGACCGAGATGTGCGGAACTCATCCCATTTACGTATCGCGGTGGCGCCGATCGGGCTCCATGAGCCCGCGTTGAGGATGATCATTCCGGCTGTGACCACCATCGTGATGATCCGATTGCGCCGGTAGAGGCGGTGTTGCCGGGGCATGCCGATCATCGAGGCACTCATGATGGCCGCACTCCTGCGTTGCTGAGTCGATCGTCCAACCACAGCGCGACCGGAACCAGTGTGACCAGCAATGCTAGAGCGGTCCAGATGCGCATGGCCGGATTTGTGTGATCGAGGAGTTGGGATGCCAGTAGTGCGATCGCGAACAAGAGCGCCCACCACAGATGGAGACGGAAAGTCCGCAACCTGTCAGGGCTGGCTGAATCCCCTTTGGGGGTGACCACGAAGCTGGTTGTCCGGAATGTCACTGTGCTGATGAACGACGCCACATAGATCGGCGTGGAGAGCAATGATATGAACATTCCTAGAACCCCGGAGGAGCCCAGCTCCTCGTGCGGGCTGACATTATGTCGCCGATTCCAGAAGTAGAGGGTTAGCTGCAGGACTGCTGTATTGGTGTAGAGTATCAACCACGGTCCGTACTCGACGGCGAGGCCGAACATCCCGAAGCACAGGTAAAAAACTGTGTTGAGCGCCCCTAGTATCCATGCGATTGCGGTCATGGGATAGTAAGATGTCAACAACATGTAGTGCAGCATCTGACCGATAGTGAGTCGGTGTCCGCACCGCCAAAAGTTTTTTACCAGCACCTCGTTGGTTCCTCGCGACCAGCGGTACTGCTGGGTGAAATAGTCGGTCCAGGTGGAGGGCCCCTCGCCGACAGCGAGTACGTCAGGCGTGTAAACTGACTTCCAGCGTCTACCGGTTATCGGATTGCGAGTAGTATGCAGGGCGAGCCCGGTAGCCATATCTTCGGTGATCGAGTCGCGGAGCCCGCCGATTCCGCGCAGCGCGGCGATGCGCACAGCGTTATTGGTGCCGACGAGCATTGCGCATCGGTGGGCATTGCCCGCGCGTTGCAGCAGACTGTGGAATAGATACTGCTGACTCTCCGCTGCCCGGGTCACGAAGGATAAATAGTTTCCGTACACTTGTGGTCCGACCACGAACGCCACATCGGGATCCCGGAAGTAGCCCAGGAGCCGCTCGCAAAAATTTTCCTGGGGAACATGATCGGGGTCAACTGAGACGAAAAAATCGTACTCCTCGTGGTACGCGTCGAGCCACGCATTATAGTTTCCATGTTTGGTTTTGGCTTTGTGTGGACCGCTGACCTGGTTCCAGTGCTCCACACCCCGACGGCTGAAATGCCGTACTCCCAGCCGCCGGCACATCGCTTTCACTGCCTCGTCGTCGCCCTCATCGAGTAGCCATACATCCATTGTTCCACAATGGTCGATGCGCCGAGCGGCAACAAGCGTTCGCTCAACCATCCCCAACGGTTCTTTTCCCGGCACGATAGTGGTGAGGAACGCGACGCGCGTGCCAGGTTGCGGCTCAACCGGTATGGGATCGCGGGCCAGCGCCGTCGACAGGCACAGGGCGGTGATATTAACCAAGCGGAAAAATTCAATGATAATGATTGAAACGACCGGAAGGAAGCAAAGCGTAGTCAGGGTCCAGTGGCCCTGGCCGGCCGGATAGTGGCTGGGACTGCCGGTCAGCCAGACGAAGAAAATGATCCCGAAGCCCAGGTCGGCGACGATCACGGTAGCGGCGAGCAGGCGGCATCGTCGGGAGCCGAACACACTGCGGTATTGGACTCGATATGCCGCCCATTTCGGGACATAGGCGAAGCTGCCTGCGAGTCGACTGAAGGCTGCATAGTTGGGGATGCGGCCCGCTGAGTTTCCGTCGAGGCGCTCCACGTCGGCATCGACAGTCCTGCGCGAGTCCAGTGTCGCGGCAGGCCCAGCCATGCTGTCGATCCCTTCGTGAGCGGCGTGCCAACGGGGCAGCTGCCCCCTGACCTCCGGTCCTTGTCTCTCGCTCACAGTGCGGATCCGGCCGGTTGCGCAGCGTTACAGTACCGTGCGCTGCAGGAACGGCATGTCCTACGTCGACAAGCGGCTCCTTGCTGAGCCGAACGGATAGCGTGGTGGCGTGAATCCCAGCCCGGCCCCTCGCGTGGCGAGCCGTGATGCGGAGGCCGCGGTGCCTTACCCGTTGCGGGTGGCGGCGGCGGTGTCCTGGCGGGTGTTGGTGGTGCTGGGATTGACCGTGGTGGTGGGTTATGTGGTGGTCACCCTGCGGGTGGTGGTGATCCCGGTGGCGGTGGCGTTGTTGTTGACCGCGCTGCTGGGGCCGGTGGTGGACTGGTTGACCAGGCACCGGGTGCCCAGGGGCCTTGCCACCGGGGTCGTGGTGATCGCTGGGTTGTCGATGATCATTGGGCTGCTGAGCTTCGTGATTCAGGCCTTCGTCACGGGATTGCCCGCATTGCAGGTTCAGGTCACTGGTGGTCTTCAGCAGATTCGGATGTGGTTGCAGGATCCGCCCTTTGGTCTGCCCCCGATCGACCTGCAGAACGTGCTGGATTCAGCGAGCCGGTCGTTGGTTGCCAACCGTGATTCGATCACGTCAGGTGCGTTGTCTACCGCATACACCGTGGGGCAGTACCTCGCCGGCGCCGCGCTGGCGTTGTTCACGTTGATCTATTTCCTGTACAGCGGCAGGTCGATGTGGCGCTTTGCGTTGCAGGGGGTGCCGCGCTGGTCCCGGGCCCGGTTCGATGTCGCCGGCCAGCGTGGATTCGCGTCGCTGGTGGGATTCATCCGCGCCACGGTGCTGGTGGCGGTGGTGGACGCGGTGGGGATCGGGATCGGATTGGTGGTGGTAGGTGCACCGCTGGTGGTGCCGCTGGCCGCGTTGACGTTTCTGGCGGCGTTCATCCCGGTGATCGGTGCCGTGGTGTCTGGGGTGGTCGCGGTGCTGGTGGTGTTGGTGGCCAACGGTGTGGTGCCGGCGCTGATCGTGCTGGGGGTAGTGCTCGGGGTGCAGCAGTTGGAGGGCAATGTGTTGCAGCCGCTGCTGATGGGTCGCGCTGTCCAGCTCAATGGGGTGGCAGTGGTGCTGGCCGTCGCGGTGGGCTCGGTGCTGGCCGGAATTGCCGGCGCGCTGCTCTCGGTGCCGTTGCTGGCCATGCTCAACTCGGGGGCCCGGGCGCTGGTCAGCGAGGCCGTCAAGTCTGATGACACCACGGCCGGCTCCAGCGACGCCGACGTCTCGGTGGACCCGCTCATCGCGCGGCCCGCCGAT
>JBGSWT010000272.1:0-2016 GCA_041751815.1 Pseudonocardiaceae bacterium | reverse complement strand
CGCCAGCGCCACCGTGGCCACGATCAGCAGGGCGGTCCGCCTGGCGCTTAAGGGGCCACGTTAGAACGCGGGTCCGCTCTCGACGTCCGCCCGAGTCCGTGAACGCGACACCACCGACGTCCCGAGCCGGTTCAGACGTCGGCTCTGTCAAGTTCACGGCGCCAGGGCACCGTGCCAAACGCGTGACTCACCTTGCAGGCGTCCAGCACAGCTCGAGCTGGATGTTGTCGGGATCGCGCAGCACGATGACGGAGAACTCGATGCCCTGCTCCTCGACGTCCATCACGGGCGTGAACGTGACGCCGAGCAACTCCAGCCGAGCCTGCCACGTATCGAGGTCCTCACGGCGGGGCACCGACCAGCCGATGTGGTCCAGGCCGGTGCGGGTCTCGGAGAATCGCTCACCGGAGTTGGCATCGTGGCGGTGCACGGAGAGGATCACCTGCGACCGAGGCTCGATGAGCAGGACCGCGTAACCCCCGGGGTGTGGACCCTCCATGAACTTGGTGAATCCGAACACCTGCTCGTACCAGGCAATACTGGCGTCCAGATCAGTGACAGTGATCGCGGCATGATGGGTGGCGGCAAGTTCCGGAATCGCGGACATGGCAGTGCTCCTTTAGGCGAGTGCGGCGCGCAGCCGCTGGTCGTAGTAATCGGCGACGGAATGCAGGACGGCGGCGCCATCCCCGGCATAGGACGAACCGTGCATGATCGCAAGAATGTGCGGATCGAGGTCGGCGAGGCGGCGCAGGGCCGGGGCGGTGTGCGGGCCCAGCGAGGTGGAACCGAAGGCTTCCTCCGCTGCGATCGCGGGTCCCAGGATGTCGCTTTCCGTCACCGCTGATCCGTTGCCGAGTTGGCTGAGCACATCCCCGCAGAGCAGCGTGCGCGTCGTCTCCTCGAACAGCACCCGGGAGTCCCAGCCATGGGGTGTGTGGGGGGTGTCGAGGTGGCGGACCCGCTTGCCACCGAGGTCGATCACCTCGCCCTCGGTGAGCGCCCGCGGCGGCCGATCGGCCAGGTCGTTGATCGACACTTCGCAACCCAGCGCGCCGTGGGCGATCTGGGCGCGCGGGGCGGCCGCCAGCCACTGGTTCATCGACCCGGACTCGTCGGACTCCAGGTGCGCGAACCCGATCCACCGCAGCCGTTCAAGCGGCACGATTCGTTCCACCGCCACGGACACCAGGGGGAACAGCGACCGCATGCCGCAGTGGTAGAGCAGCGGCTCCTCGGCGTCGATGAGGAATTGGTTGACCGTGAAGCCAGCTGGCGCCGCCACGTCGGGCAGGTAGGTGCAGAGCCGGTAGATGCCGTCGGCGATCTCGTCGATCCTGGTCTGCATGGAAGCCTCCGTGTGTGGGTGCCGATCGAGCATCCAGGAGGGCGACACCCCACGGAATCGGTGTACTCACCCATTTCCGCGGGCGCGGTCCCCCGGTTAAGTCACGCTGCGGACGGCTAGCGCGGCGAGCTGTGCCCGGCTGCGGGAACCGGTTCGGGTCAGCAGGCTCGCGACGTGCTTCTCGACGGTGCGGGGTGAGAGGACGAGCGTTGCCGCGATCTCGGGGTTGGACAGTCCCTGAGCCACCAGCAGCAGCACGTCCATCTCGCGGCTGGTGATACCGCGGCTGCGCAGCTCGTCGGGTACGGTCGCGTCTCCCCTGCCTCGCCGCGGCACCGCGACACCGGCCTGCCGCAGCAACCGCCGGCAGGACGATGCGGCCCCCTGCTGGTGGTGTGCTTCGAACCAGTCCAGTGCCTGCCGCAGCCAGGTAACCGGTTCACCCCAGCCGTCGCGCAACGCCGCGTTGCTGACCAACCGCAAGACGTGCTGGTGCACGCAGACGCCTGGCGTGGGGCCGGCCGCAACTGCCTCGGCGAACGCCTCAATGGCCTGCGCCGCGTGCCCTGATCTGCCCAGCGCTACCGCATCGGCGAAGTGCAGCAGCACCCAGTTGGCGCGGGTGGTGAGCTGCGGCCCGGCGCGCACCTCGGCCCGGGCTGCTGCCC
>JBGSWT010000271.1:0-6983 GCA_041751815.1 Pseudonocardiaceae bacterium | reverse complement strand
GTTGTTGGGCTCGAAGGCCGCCTGCTCGATCTCGGTGTGGTAGTCGGTCGGGTTGCGGTCCAGCGTCATCCGGCCGACCTCGATGAGCGGGTAGTCGCCGTGCGGCCACACCTTGGTCAGGTCGAACGGGTTGAACCGGTACGTCTCGGCGTCCTCGAACGGCATGATCTGCATCTTGAGAGTCCAGCTCGGGAACTCGCCGTCCGCGATGTGCTCGTACAGGTCGCGGGTGTGGTAATCGGTGTCCGCCGAGGCCATCTGGTCGGCCTCGTCCTGGGTGAAACACTCGACGCCCTGGTCGGTCTTGAAGTGATACTTCACCCAGAACTTCGCACCCTGGGCGTTGCCCCACATGTAGGTGTGCGAGCTGTAGCCGTTCATGTGCCGCCAGGTGCGTGGGATTCCCCGGTCGCCCATCAGCCAGGTGACCTGGTGGGCCGACTCCGGCGACAGGGTCCAGAAGTCCCACTGCATGTCGTGGTCGCGCAGGTGGTTGTCGGCACGGCGCTTCTGCGAGCGGATGAAGTGCTGGAACTTCATCGGGTCCTTCACGAAGAAGACCGGGGTGTTGTTCCCGACCATGTCGTAGTTGCCCTCAGTGGTGTAGAACTTCAGCGCGAAGCCGCGGGGGTCGCGCCAGGTGTCAGGGCTGCCGCGCTCGCCGGCCACCGTGGAGAACCGGACCAGCATCTCGGTCGTGGTGTTCGGCTGGAACACCGCGGCCTTGGTGTAGGCGCTGACGTCGTTCGTCACCTCGAACCGGCCGAAGGCGCCGCCACCCTTGGCGTGCGGCTGGCGCTCGGGCACGCGCTCGCGGTTGAACTGCGCCATCTGTTCGATGAGGTAGTGATCCTGCAGCAGGATCGGTCCTTGCGGGCCGGCGGTGAGCGAGTGCTCGTCGCTCTCGACCGGGATACCGGCATCCGTCGTCGTCGGCTTGGGCTGCGTTTCCGTCACTGCCGTTCCTCCTGATCGTGGTGGATCACATTCTTCTCGTCATCATCAGCCGGCGTTGCTGCGGTCCCCTGGCACGCCGAGCACAATCCCCAGAACACCACCTCGGCCTCATCCAAGAGGTAGCCATGGTCGTCGCCGGGAGTGAGGCATGGCCACGCACCGACCGCGCAGTCGACGTCCTCGGTACGCCCGCATGAGCGGCACACCAGGTGATGGTGGTTGTCACCGGTGCGGCGCTCGAATCGAGCGGGATGGCCCGCCGGCTCGATCCGACGCACCAGCCCCGCACAGGTGCAGGCAGCCAGCACGTCGTAGACAGTCTGGGTGGACACCGAGCCGAGGCGCTGCCTCACCCCGGAGCGGATCTGCTCCGCAGTGGCGTGCGGATGCTCGTCCAGCCACTGCAGCACGGACCGGCGAGGCGCGGTCACCCGCAACCCGGCAAGGCGAAGTTGGTCGCTGACATCCGGAGAGATCATAACGAAGGCCACTATCCCGAGTTATCTGGAACGAGTCAAGAATAGCGACAAACGTGTCGCCGGCAGGCTCCCTGCTACGACCGCCCAGCCCACCGGCCCGACACTGAAGACGTCACCACCGGTGACCGCCCTTCTCCCTGAGCGACCCGGCGATTCACACTCTACGTCACACGTACGATGTACAGATTTTAGATCTGAAGGGTGATAAAACTTCCACATAGCGACTTAGGGTGACGACGTCGTCATCATCCAACAAATCGCCAGCCAACGTTTGGCGCAGAGGAGACCGCGTGCAGCCAGGCCGGGGCAACCAAGATGACGAGCTGTTCGTTGGGTCAGAACAGATCGTCACAATGATCGGGGAACTCTACGTCAGGAAAAGTCCGGACGAGCCACTACCCATCCTGTCCCTGGTGCGCCCGGACCTGGACGAGCACCCTGGCTTTCTGGCCGATATCTACCACCGCTGGCTCCAAGGAACAGAACCTTACGTGCCGCATGCCTACATCGATCTTCAAGCGGCGCCTGGCCAGCCGGACGCTCCCGACGTCGGACTTCCCGAGGCCACGGAGGACGACGTCAGGCGGGTCCGGAAAATTCTCTTGAATCTGGCCCACCGACTGGAAGTAAGGTCAGGTGGCCGCTTCCGTCTCGATCGCTTCCGCGATGTCGTCTGGCTGATGTCACAGACGCTCCCGGAGGACGAGCCGGCGCATCAGCGGCACGCCGAGTTGCGCAAGCGGCTTCGGCGGCGCGCGCGGGGCAACCTGGACGAGGCAGCTCAGGAAGTTGCGGCACAGCCCCAACTACCCTGGTGGGTCGGATGGCTGAGCTGGTTGCGAGTGCTTCTCACTCCGCTGTGGTACCGAGCTCGGCACAGTGGACGGGTATGGCCAATCAGTGGCCGGTATCGCTGGTTCCTCCGTCAGCCCAACCTTGCACCTGGCAAGGGAAGCTTTATCGACCTAGCGGCGAAGTTGACCACCGATGAACGCCCCAGACAGGCCCCAGAGCAAGTTCTCCGTATTATGGTCAACTCCTTACTCGAGGATCTACGTGTCGCGTTTCGCGGCAAAGGGCTCTTCAAGGAATACCGGACAGCGTATCCTGTCGTACTCCTCAACCACGTGACGCGAGCCAATGGCGGTTATCATCTACTGAGAGCCGTCAACGACATCCGCAACAGCACGGGGCTGCTGGATCCGATGCTGCTGGTAACCTGCAGCAAGAGAGTACCGCCGCACGCTTTCGATCCGGATCACCTACCCTCCCGCGCCGATATCTGCAGCGCGGTTGATTCTGCTGCGGCCCTCGCCCGGTGGAAGAAAAGCATTAGCGCTCAGCAACAGAGCCGGAGCGACGCCGCTTGGTACCTGCCCATTCTGCTGTCAGAACCTGCTGACGGTGACACTCGACAACGCATCAAGCTGCAACTGGAGGCGCTGCCGCCCTTCACATCACCACGCGTGCCCATCTGGCGTAATCGAGCGGCGACCGTGACGCTCGTCGCCATCCTGCTGGGGATCCCCTTGAGCGGATACATCAAGCTGGGACTGGATGACAGCTACAACAGCTGCGGAAGCGGCTTCACCTGGCTCGGTTTCCAGTCTCGCAATGCGGGTATCGTGCGCATCGGCGACGAGTGTGTCGGTGTCACTGACGGGAGCAACGCCGCGTTGTTCCCGTCCGGCCCGCTGTCCGAGCAGGTACGTACAACGATCCTCAACCAGAACCGCGAAGCCGAGCGACTACATCGCGACCGGCCGGCTCGACCGCTGATCACACTGGTGTTCGTCGGTGCACTCACCCCACGGCCCAGCCCGGCACAGACCGATCTCTTGGCCGTGGAGCGAGAACAGCTTGCCGGGCTGGCCGTCGCCCAGCGTCAGCAGCTTACGAAAGCTCAGGAGCCTGATCCCCTGGTGCGGGTGCTCATCGCCAACGCTGGGCGGAGAACGCAGCACGGTGTGACAGTTGCGAAGATACTCGGCGAGCTGGCCAGGCTGGACCGTTCGATTGTCGCCGCCATCGGTTTTGACGAAAGCCGTCAAACCACCATTGACACAATCAGAGCCCTGGCAGCGGTGGGGCTGCCAGTGGTTGCCGCCACGCTGAGCGCCGACGAACTTGCCACAAATCAAATGTACTTCCAGGTTGCTCCACAGAATCGACGAGAGGCAGAGGTAGCGGCCGCGTACGCGGCACAGCGTCGCGACTCCGGAGTGCTGAATAATGGACGGCGATTCGCATCGCGTGTGCGAATCTACTTCTCCGATGACGCGGAAGACATCTATAGCAAGAACCTTGCCGACGACCTGACTGATAGCTTCCAGCGACGACAATTCACCGTCGAAAAAATTCAGTTCACACCGGACGGCGATAGTCCGGGCAAGCCAACCGGTCCTTTCGTTGCTGACTCGAAGGAGGCGGGCCGCAACGCCTGCGGATTCGACGGTGTCGCGTTCTACGCCGGACGACCCCTACCAGATTTCCAAGGCTTTATGGGCGCCGTGAGCGACAACTGCAAGAACTCACCACCGCTGGTGATCGCCGGGGACGACATGACAAAATACGTTGCGAACGAGGATATCAGGACCGCGAATACGGTGCCGTTCAATTATATTTCTTTCTCGGTATCACCGGAGGTCGACGACAACGTGGCAGCACGCGCAAAAGCTTTCTACGGTGAGCTAAACCGCATGTTTCCCGAGATGGCAGGCAAGGGGCGCTCGCTCGATGGCCATGCAGCTCTGACTTATGACGCGGCCTACTCCGCGATCACCGCCGCCGGATATTTGGCAACCCGGAACGAGAAGATTCCGATCACCGGCGGCACGCTGTGGTGGGCATTGGCATCAATTACCGACGATCGCGGTGCGCAGAAGAAGTACGACGGAGTCACTGGGGCGATCGACTTCGGCGGCGTGGTGTCGAGGCGTGTCCCGCTGAACAAGCCGCTTAGTATCCTACAGGTCAATGACGGAGAGCCGAACGCCAACGAACGCGCCTACTGCGGAAGCCGAGATGACCCGGCGACACAGCTTTGGTGCCCGTTCGACAACTAATACGGTCTACGGCGGCGGATCGCACGGCGTCAGCGCACGCTGATCATGCTTTCACCCCGTGACACCAGCTCGCCGATCACCGGTGCGCCGGGCACCTCCCCGGCCACCAGCAGACCGCCGGAGGTCTGCGCGTCGGCCAGTAGCAGCAACTCGTCCTCCCCGACCGACGACACGAGGTGCGGGCGCACCCAGTCGAGATTGCGCCGGGTACCCCCGCTGACGTAGCCCTTGGCCAGCGCCTGCCGGGCACCGTCCAGGTACGGGACAGCGGCGGCGTCCAGCACCGCCGACACCCCGCTGGCGCGGACCAGCTTCATCAGGTGGCCTAGCAGCCCGAAACCGGTGACATCAGTGGCGCACCGCACGCCAGCGACTACCGCGGCCGTCGCGGCTGCCGCATTGAGGGTCGTCATCGTCTGCACGGCGTGCGGGAAAACCTCGCCGGTGGCCTTGTGCCTGCTGTTGAGTACACCGACGCCCAAAGGTTTGGTCAGTGACAAGGGCGTACCCGCCACGCCCGCGTTGTTGCGCAGGATCAGCTGCGGATCGACGATGCCGGTGACGGCCATGCCGTACTTGGGTTCCGGATCATCCACGCTGTGCCCGCCGGCCAGGTGGCAGCCAGCGATACCGCAGACGTCCCGGCCGCCGCGCAACACCTCGGCAGCGAGCTCGAAGGGCAGCACCTCCCGCGGCCAGCCGAGCAGATTCACCGCGACCACCGGGCGCCCGCCCATCGCATACACATCGGACAGCGCGTTGGCCGCCGCGATCCGGCCCCAGTCGTAGGGGTCGTCGACCACCGGAGTGAAGAAGTCCGCAGTGGCGACCACCGCGAGACCGCCCTCGATCCGCACCACCGCAGCGTCGTCGCCATCGTCCAAACCGACCACCAGCTCGCCGGGAGGGTCGGTCACGTCGGCGCCGACCAATCCAGCAACCACAGATTCCAGCTCACCGGGCGGGATCTTGCAGGCGCAGCCGCCGCCGTGCGCGTACTGGGTGAGCCGGATCGCGGTCGCTGTCATAACGCCCACCATAAGGGCCGGGTTTGCCCGACGCCGGGTATCTTGATCTGAGGCGCTACGAAGGCCACGGCGTGCGCAGACAGGCGACAACCTCCTCGTCGGTGCTTTGGGAGAAGTCGGTGTACCACCCGCCGATCGCCCGGAGCAGCCGGGGAGTGACAAGAGCGATCAGCTCATCGGCGACGTCGTGCAGGTCGCGGGACCAATCGAAGGGTGCCACCGGGACGGCAAGGACAACTCGAGTCGCACCCTGAACTCGAGCAACCTGGCAGGCGGCCCGGGCGGTGGATCCGGTCGCGATGCCATCGTCAATCACCACCACAGTCCGCCCGATCAATGAAAGGCGGGTTCGATCACCGCGGAACCGTTGGGCGCGCCGCTCGAGCTCGATTCGCTCCCGGCGTTCCACATCCGCCAACGCGTCCTCAGTGACACCGGCGCGAAGTACCGTCTCCGGCACGAGGACCCGCACGCCACCTTCGCCGATGGCTCCCATGGCCAGCTCGGGCTGCGACGGCACGCCGAGCTTGCGCACCATGATCACGTCAAGCGGGGCACCCAGAGCTAACGCGGCCTCTGCCGCAACCGGGACCCCACCGCGCGGCAGTCCGAGGACTACCACGTTCTCCCCACGCAGATGCTGCAGCCGCGGCGCCAGCCGCCGCCCAGCGTCTACCCGATCGGCAAACACGCCGCGCCACCTCCTTGCCCGCTCGGTCGGCGACGATCGGTCTACCGCGTCCTATCGAGATGGGCCTGCTACGACGATGAAGTCGGTCGCGAGTTCACCGTCGCCACATGTCGCGATGATCCGGTATCGGCCCGGAGCCGCTTCCGGGCGGACGGTGGCTGTGCCTAACAAGCGCCACGGCTGGTGGCCCTCGGGGTTGCCCTGCAGCGGACCGATATCGAGTACCGGCGACTGCACCGCGCCGAGGTCGTCCAGACACGCCACATCCAGCGACACCGCGGAATTCGGAGTGGCCTGCCCGGGCGTTGCCCGCAACCAGCTCACCGAAGGCGCACCCTCGGCTGACGAGCTGGGTTCAGCCAACGGTCTGGCTGCCCCCGGGCCAGCGTGCCCAGCGCAAGCTGCACTGAGCAGCCCCAAGCCGACGATGCTGACCGCTGCGAAACCGATCCGGACGCGCATACCGCCGCAGTATGCCCTGTAACCGCCACAAGCCTCCATGTGACAGTCCGCAGGCGGCCTTGAACGACGACATGCATCCATGTGACGGTTCACGGCATGACGTCGGCGATACCTCGCGATGGTCTGGACGGGGTGCTGCAGCGCGCCGTCGAGGCCGGGATCCTCAGCGCCGACCAGGCGCAGGCCGTGCTCGCTGCGGAGCGAGACCACGGCGAGCAGTTCAGCGGTGGTCGCCGGCTGCCGGTGACCGAGGCGCTGGGCTACCTCGCCGGGCTGCTGGCACTGTCCGGAGCGGTGACCC
>JBGSWT010000270.1:0-2232 GCA_041751815.1 Pseudonocardiaceae bacterium | reverse complement strand
TAGTGGCCGATGACGGCCAGCGGGCGCCCACCCCGGGGATGGGGCAGGAACCAGCCCATCGGCCGCGCCCGCCCATCACGCCGAAATGGCACGGCCTCCGCGCCATTGCGTCGGTACGCTGCCATGACCTCGCGCACGAGCCAAGTCTTGCCCGCACCGCTTGTACCTCTTGGATTGATGACCAGTCCCATGTTTGTCCCTGCGCCGTCGCCTCAATGGCGCTAAGGACCACGCATTCCGTGCGCGGTGAAGTCACGCTTCCAGGACTGATGCGCGTGGCTGCTCGCGCAGCAGGTGCCCGACCAATTCGGCAATCCCAGCGCCGCGCTCGCCTTGGGTCACCAAGGCAGCCGCTTGCTTGACGGCAGGCAGCGCGTTGGCGACCGCGACAGGGAGGCCGCACAAGGCGAGCAAGTCCAGGTCGTTCTCTGCATCGCCGACGCCGACGCAATCAGCAGGAGCCACGCCCAACTCCCCTAGTGCGGTCAGGGTGCCGTGCCGTTTGTCCACCCCTGCAGGCATTACCATAAGGGCACCCTTGTTGCGGATGAATTGGAGGTCGAGACCCAGCGCCTCGATCACGGCGCGCACCTGTGTCTCGTGCGACACCCAAGTCGCGACCACCACCTGTCCCGCGTGGAGCGGATGGATGCCGGCCTCTGCCAATGCAGCTACGAGGTTGGGTGGCGAAGGTGCTGCGAGCAAACGCACCCTGCCTGTGGCCGGTGCGTGCAGCACTGCACCATTCTCGGCCACCACGCGGTCAAACAAGCCGAGTTGCGGCATGAGACGGCGCACGTCGTCTAGTCCCCGTCCGGTGACGAGGATCAGGTGCCACCCTGCCGTGCGCAGCCGCCTGAGTGCCATGAGCGTCGGTTCGTCCACCCGGCCGTCATGGGCGATGGTGCCGTCGTAGTCGGTCGCGAGCGCGGCGAAGGGCATGCGGATGCCATACCGCGGATGCGGGCCGATCCAAACTGCTGCTGATCAAGACCAGGGCTGTTCAACGCTATAAGATAGCGAGCATTCTGAGCAGCTTTTTGACGCCTACGAGACCGGCGCGGTAGCGATCCTGGCTGAGGGTGTCGGTCTGATTGGCTTTGAGGATGTTGAAGGCGAAGCTGCGCAGGCGGGCGAATACGCCTGGGTTGGTGCGGATGCGCGAGCGGTCCTCACCTAAGGTGACGTCGCGGCTGTAGTGCGAGGTGTTCTCGATCCGCCAGTGCGCGCGGATAGCCTCGGCGGCGCGAGTGGCGGTGACCGGCGTGTTCGAGACGTAGAAGGCTGTCTCAGTGGAGTAGCGCAGCATCCCGGTTACGGTGTTGCGGGTGTAGACGCGGCGCTCGACCCGGAGGATGGCGGCGATGTGCGGTTGCCAGTCGGTGTCGGCCAGCGTGTCGGCCGGATCGAAGACGGCGACGGTGCGGCGTTCGTCGCGGTTGCGGCCCTTATTGTGGCTGCAGGTGGACCCGAGCGGTGCTGTGGTGGCCGAGATCGATTGGATTTGCTCGTGCAGGGTCGGTTGGTTGCTTTTGACTTGGACGATCAAGGCGATGCCGGCTTGCGCCGCGGCCTCAAACGTTTTTTTGGCAGTGCAGCGCATCAAGCGTGACGATGGTGCCAGGACCGATGCCGAGTTCGGCCAGCAGCACCTGCGCTGCCGGGATCTCGTTCGACTTCTCGGCGATGTCGACGTGGGCAAGTACCAGCGCGGTGTCGGTGGCGAACGCGCTGAGCACCTGAGCGGCGGCTCGATCATGGAACCTGTCAAAGCTGCCGCGCAGCGTCTTGCCGTCCAGCGCGATGCTGCCCTGTCCAGGCGTGGCACGCGCCGCCTGCAACAGGGCGGCGTGGTGGCGGAAGACGGCCTCCACCATGGCCGGATCGAGCCCTTGCAGGATGTAGCGAATGGCGGTGTGAGCGGGCGCGCGTCGCCAGTTTAGGCCAAAGGCCGCGTTCAGCCTGCGGCGGTGGACGTCAATGAAAGTGACGATGCCGCGATACGAGTTACAGCCGCTCACGATGGCGAGGATGGAGAACAGAAGCACATGCGGCAGCCCGTAGAGCTTGCCCTCTGCCCGGCGCGGGTCAGGAACATCCGCCAACACATCCAAAAACGGTGAGAACGCAGCCACGCCAACCTCCGACCCAGTTGCCGACCCAAGGATCAGACATTTGCCGGCTCGGGAACCCCCTTCTGATCAGCTAATCCAGCAGCGTTGAACAGCCCTG
>JBGSWT010000269.1:0-4027 GCA_041751815.1 Pseudonocardiaceae bacterium | reverse complement strand
TCAGGGCGGTACCGCGCGCTCGGAACCCTGTTCGGCTCCTGGAGCGTTGTGATTATGCCGATCTCGCCGCTGCTGACACCGCCGGCCACCAGCGTCTTTGGCTCGGACATCGGCATAATCCGGAGGTCGGCATAATGCACGTACCATCACCGTCATGCCCAAGTCGCGCGGACGGCGCAAGCCGACCAAGAAGCACCCGCCCGCCCAACGGGTTCCCGCCCCGTCATCCCTCCGGGCCACGGCCGGCCACGGCCGCTACGACGTCGGGAAGGTGAGGTCCTCCCAGGGCCAGCTCGCGACACCGCTGCTGTCGGAGCGGGCCGCGCCGGACCTCATGGTCGAGTTGCTGCCACCGATGCTCTGGCTCGAGCATGCAGTCGGTCATCCGAGGAACCTGTGCGTGTCCAGCTGCATCACGCTGCACTTTGCCTACGCCGCACTCGGCATCACCGCCCATCCTCGCGCGGTGGATCTTGTCGTCAGCAACCAACGCACCGACCAGCGCACGATGTACGGCCGTCCCAACCCGTCCTGGTCGGGCGATACGTTCAAGGGGCACTGCGTGCTCTGGCTTCCCGGTAGCGGCCGGTTCATCGACCCCACCGTCGAGCAGTACCCCGAGATCCGCCGCTACCGGCTCGGCCCGATCTGCGGACGAATCGCCCGCAGCATGGCCACCCCTGATCAGCACGCCCGGCTCGCCGCGGGGAACTGGTCCCCGGAAGTCATGTCGGCCTGCGGCGCAAGGACCTGCTGCTGCTCTACACCACCGTGGACCATGAGTTCGACGACGTCGTGATGTCCGGGCCCTCGATGCTCAACCACCGCGCCGAGTTCGAACGCTCCGGCCGCAACCTCGCGATGCAGACCCTGTCGCTGCTGAGCAACCCCGATGTCATCGACCGGGCTCGTCGGACCCCTCACGCCCGCGTCCGGACCCTTCTCGACCGGCTCGCAGGCGCGCAGCTCGTCGAGGACGACCACGACCTGGGCTTCGTCCTGCGCGACGACCCGACGAAAACGCCCCGCGGTCTCGACGAGCTGCTGGAACCGACGTTGGTGCCCGAGCCGCGATCCGAAGTTCCCCTGGCCCGAGTTTCCGAGGCACCGAAACCACAAAGATCGTTCTGGGGAAAGTTGGTGGGACGCGAGGGATAGGCGCGGCATCACCACATACACCCCGAGTGAGGACGTCGGAGCGCAGCGGCGCCACCTACGACAGGCGTGTCTCCGGGAAGGGGCCGCTGCGGATGGACCCGACCGAGCACGACGCCGTCGCGCGGCCGATGCCACAGGCATGGCTCGACCCGCACGTCGTGGACGCCACGCGCCTCGATCGTCTGCTCGCCGACCGGGACCTCGTCCAGCGTCTGCACGCCGCCGACTACACGGGTCGAGACTGGGACTACGTCGCCGCCGAGCTCATCAAGTACGGCTACGCCGTCCTGATCGCCTGGATGCGCAACGGCGTCATCAGGCGCCGGCTTGCGGACAAGAACATCAACGGCCTACCGACCCCGCCACCGTGGGAGTGGCACGACGAGACCTGGAACGACCTCGCCGGCGCCACCCTCGTGATCGCCGTCGAGAAGTTCCGCGACACCGTCCTGGCCACCGGCCATTGGAAACCCGATGGCGGAGCCAGCCTCAAGACCTTCTTCATCGGCCAGTGTCTGTTCCGCTTCCCCAACCCCTACCGCAGCTGGCACCCGCCGTCACCGCCCGCCAGCGGGAAGCACCCGACGACCTCGCGGGTTGGAAGCAGGCCGACCCGACCACCCGGAGCCCCGAGCACGACCTCGTCCAGCGTAAGGACATCGCTCGCGGGCTCGCCGATCTCGACGATCGCACCCGCGAAACCCTGCTGCTGCTCGATCAGGGCTACGACCAGACCGAGGTCGCCCCCGCATGGGCACCACCCGCAAGGCCGTCGAGATGATCGTGCGGCGCCACCGCGCGCGACTCGACCAATCACCCCGACACCCGACGCGAGGACGACGCCATGGCGCAGCATCCTGAACGGATCGAGAAGCTCGTGGAGCGGTCCTCCTTCGGTGATCCCGACGTTCGACGCGCCCGCTCGCGCGTCACCGACGCCACCGCCCGCGCGCTACTACATCGCGTCAAGACCTCGAACCCCACGACGGGCACCTACCGCACCAGCTCACGAGCGGCCAGCACCAACCAGTTTCGTCGTGGCGAGGGACGGACAGCTCCTGAGCACCTACGCCTGTAGTAGCGGGGTTCAACCGGGGCTCCCGCTCCCTACAGGAAGGAGAACGGCCATGAGTCGCTCTCGCTCGTCCAGCTCGGGCCATGCCCGCAGCGCCATCACCGGCCGCTACGTCACCGAAGTCTCGGGAATTGCATCAGGCGGGCGAGAATCCGCAGGTCGGCTGGCCGGCACCGCCTCGGAGTCGGTGTCGTCCTCGGCGGTTTGAGAGGGCTCGACCTGGCGATTTGATCAACCGAGCCTGTCTGGTGCATGATCCGCCCACTTTCCGAGTGGGGGCTGGAGGCAGGTTGCGGCGGTGGATCTGGCCGGGGTGGCGCATCTGGAGCTGGTCTCCGGGGTGGCGCGGCAGCGCCCGGAGGACGCGATGGTGGAGGCGATGCTGCGGGGCTGGGCCGCGCAGCAGGCCGCCCGGGGGTTGGGTGAGGAGACGATCAGCGCGCGGGAGCGGCTGGTGCGCCAGTTCGTGGAGTTCACCAACGAGTACCCGTGGCGGTGGACCCCGGGGCACGTGGACGAGTGGTCGTTGTCGCTGACCGGTGAGCGGCATCTGGCGTCGTCGACGATCCGCAGCTACCAGTGCGATATGCGGTTGTTCACCGAGTTCTTGACCGACAATGCCCGCTACGGGTGGGCTTCGGCGTGCGAGCAGGAATTCGGGCCGGGGGTGCACCCGGTGCCGATTGTGCACGAGTGGAACTCGATCGCGCACCTGAATGCTTACGAGGGCGACCCGGAGGCGCGAGCGTTTACCCGGGAGGAGTTGCAGCGGTTCATCGACTACGCCGATGACCAGGTGGAGCGGGCGATACGGGTGAAGCGGAAGGGCGCGTTGACCGCCTATCGGGACGCGACCCTATTCAAGGTGATCTACGGGTGGGGGTTGCGCCGGACCGAGGCGGCGCGGCTGGACATCGCCGACTGGGGCCGCAACCCGGCGGCTCCGGAGTTCGGCCGGTACGGCACGCTGCACGTCCGCTACGGCAAGGCCAAGCGTGGTCAACCGCCGCGGCGCCGTAACGTGGCCTCGGTGATGGCCTGGGCGGTGGAGGCCGTCGTCGACTACGTGGACGACATCCGGCCCCGGTTCGGCTGTGAGGACCATCCGGCGTTGTGGGTCACCGAGCGCGGTGGGCGGATCAAGCCGCCGGAGATCAACGCCCGGTTCGAGGCCTACCGCGACGCCTTGAAACTACCGAAGGCCTTGACCCCGCACAGTTTTCGGCATTCCTACGTCTCGCATCTCACCGAGGACGGCGTCGATCGCCGGTTCATTCAGGTCCAGGTCGGCCACGAATGCGATAGCTCGACCGCGATCTATACGCACGTGAGCGACGATTTCATGAACACGATGCTCCGGAAGGCACTCTCGCCCGTGTTCGATCCGCCCCTCGACAAGGAGTGCTGATGGCCGCCAAGCTCGACTACCGCTGGCACCTGCGTACGGTCATGGCCGAGCGGGGCATGTTCGCCACCACCGATCTGATCGAGCCGCTGGCGCGCCGCGGCATCGGATTGTCCTCCAGCCAGGTCTATCGGCTGGTCGTCGAGCGTCCGGAGCGGTTGAGTATGAAGATCCTGATGGCGCTGTGCGACATTCTCGACTGCTCGATGGACCAGCTGATCGAACCGGTCGCCGCCGGCGGCGGGACGGCGGGCAGGACCAAGAAGGCGGTGGGCGCCGAGGCCGGTGTCGGCGATCTGCGTCCCAGGCGCGCCCGCATCCACGGCGATCCACAGTCGTGACCACGCCGGCACGCCCGGACGCGGTGTCCGACCCGATCGGGCTGGTCG
>JBGSWT010000268.1:0-13125 GCA_041751815.1 Pseudonocardiaceae bacterium | reverse complement strand
ACGAGCGTTCCGAGCGTGCCGCGATGAATGCGGCCGAGAAGATCCGGACTCGGCTGCTCGCCGAGGCAGACTCGCTCAAGGTGGCCCGGACAAAATCGACGCTCGGCGCATTGCTCGACCGGTGGCTGCCACAACACGAGGTCGATCCGACCACCCGGATGAACTACGAGTCGCAGATCCGCAATTACATCAAACCTAACCTAGGCGACGTGCCGCTCCTGCTGCTCGTTCGGGATGCGTCGGAGCGGCTTGAGACGTTTTACGCGCGGTTGCGGCGTTGCCGCCACCTCTGTTGCGGGAAGCCGTTTATCGAGGAGCACAAAGCCGAGGCGTCGCACGACTGCGCCACGGCTAAGTAGCCGGAATGAAATAAGTTATTCATCTTGGACAATTGTTAAGCCCGTGACCTGCGATGATGCCGCTCATGATGGATTTGTTACTTCATTACGGCTACTAAGTGCCGAGCGCACGTGTGCGAGCCGTATGCGGCGTCGAGCATCCGGCAGATTCACGCGATTCTCAGCGGTGCGCTCAGCGCTGCGGTTCGCTGGGGTTGGATCTCTTACAACCCGATGCCATCGGTGAAGCCCCCAGCCAAGAAACGCCCGCAGCCGCGGCCGCCCAACCCGGAGCAGATGGCGCGCATCGTCGAGGCCGCGTGGAACGCGTCAAACGAGTGGGGCCTGTACGTGTGGTTGTCCGCCGTAACCGGTGCCCGTCGCGGCGAGGTCATTGCGCTGCAGTGGGACGACATCGATCTGGCTGGTGGGATTTTGCGCCTCGATGAGAACTACGTACGCACCGCGGACGGAATGATCTTCAAAGACACCAAGACCCACCAGATGCGCCGCGTGTCAATCGACGAGCCGACTGTGGAGCTGCTTCGCAAGCACAAGGAAGACTGCACGCAGCAGATGTTCCTGCTCGGCTACCGCTGAGAGATGACACCTGGCTGTTCTCCGCACAGCCGGATCTGAGCAAGCCGCGGGATCCGAGCTCCGTCACCCGCCGCTACAGTCGGCTGACAAGCAATCTCGGTATCGACACCCAACTCAAGCAGCTTCGCCACTACTCAGCCACCGAGCTGCTCACCGCAGGGGTCGACTTGCGCACGGTGGCCGGCCGGCTCGGCCACGGCGATGGCACCACCACCTTGCGCCATTACGCTGCCTGGGTGGGTTCCGCCGATCAAGCAGCCGCCAAGACCATCGGATCCCGTATGCCCTCACTGGTCGTCCGGGACGAGGCAATCTGAACAGCGGTGACCACTGAAGTACAGCGCCGCCGACTCGATCGCGGCGAAGCAGCGACCTCGTCGCCCCACTCCTGCTGGAGCGCGCTTGACCCTGATCCCCAGAACGTTTGGTGTAGACGTTCGTACAGCTTAACGGCCTCGCGGCGTCGTTCGGCCTCACGCCTGACGTACCGGTTGTCTGTCGGCGCGCAGGACGTGTGGCCCAATGAGTCCCAAGCTCGCCCTCGGACCCGGGGAGTTTCACTCGGGCACTCTCAATGTCTGCCATAGGTAATCGGTTATGCCACCTTCCGGCCGGCCCGAGCATGCGCGCCCCGCGTCGGTAGGTTCGTAATCGGCCGCCAGTGCTCGCCGTCGTTTCATGAGGGTTTGGCGAGGGACCTGCGATGCTGCCCTGCTCGTCGCGGTCGGTGTGCGACCTGGGGGTAGGCCAGTGAGGACGACGAGGGGTTGGTGGAGCTGCCGGACGCGATCGGGATCGTGCGCCAGCAACTGGTTCAGGCCCACATGGATGGTCCGCGGGTGGTGGCCGGTCAGGTGTTGACCTTCGCGGTGGGGAAGGTGTCGATCGAGTTCTGCGGTGAGGTCAAGAAGACCACCGGTGGCCGTGGTGGGTTGAAGTTCTGGGTGCTGACCGCGGAGGTTAAGGCGGAGCGCACGCGCGGCGCGACGCACAAGGTGTGCATTGAGTTGATCCGCAAACCCCACAGGGCGCGTCGTTCATCGTCGCCGACAGTGTGGACGCCCCACCGGCGAACTAGCCGGTGAGCCCCCTGATGTGCCGCCAGGTTGAGGTCTACGCCGAGTGGCAGGACCCGGCGACCGATCTTGTAAGGCCCCTACAAGGTCGGTCCGATCAGCGGTGAGCGCAGTTGGCCGGCAGCGGTGATCAGGTCGGCGATGTCGGAATCGGAATATCACACCGACGAGGTTGGCCGGCGGCCAGCAGATACAGATCCTTGTTTGCCGTTGTCGGTGAGCACTTCCTCGGGCACCCCGTAGCGGCGCAGCGCCTCGGCAAACGCCAGGCACACCGCCCGCCCGGTCGCCCGGAGGACAACACAGGCCATCACACAGAATCGGGAGTGGTCATCGACGCCGGTGACCACCTTGCATTCGGTGCCATCGGCCAACATCAGGCCGCCGACGATGTCGAGTTGCCACAGTGCCATCGGTGTTTCGCGTTCCCAGCGCCGATACTCTCGGCGCTTGCCTCGCCGGCGGCCCGGCTTGATCAGGCCGTGGCGGTGCAGGATGCGATGCACCCGTTGATTTCCCCGGCGGGGTGCTGCCTTGCGGGGTGCTGGTGGCCAACTCGTGGGCGATGCGCCGGGAACATCCCCAACGGGGATGTTCCCGGCGCAGCTCACACACCCGGGTCTCTACTTCCGCGCAGGCTTGGTGCGGGCACGACGGGGGCCGGTGGGTGCGGTCCATCAACCCGGCCAGGCCGTCCTGGGCATACCGGGTCAACCAGGTGTGCAGGGTTTGGCGGGAGACCCCGAACTGGGCCGCCACCACCATCTTCGGTTCACCGCGCTCGACGGCCAGTACGGCACGGTAGCGCTGCTCGACAACAGACAACTCGACCAGAGCCAATCCCGACCCCCTATCACCATCCACACAAGACGGTGAAAGGAAACTCGATCAGGCCCCCGCGTCAAGCATCAGCTGGGACCGGCGTGTCAAGAATCAGCCGGGACCACACACCGCTGTGCCCACATCCATTCGTCGAGCTGGCGGGGGGCGGTGCGCTCACCCAGCGCCCGCAGGTTGACGGCGAGGTTGCTGGCCGAGGTCGGGGTGGGAGGGATAGCCCTCACAGCGGGGCCAAGTGCTCTTCTCCGAGCCGCTTCCACAACGCCGCGCGGACCAGCTCGCGAGAGTCCCTGCTCAATATATCCTGCCGGTGCATTTGAGCACTTGTCGCTGTTCGACAGCGGGAGAGAGACAAATTTCAGGACCAAGATTCGATTCTTTGGATTGGTAAAGAGTCATCACTCCACTGTGCGGCGTGTACAGGTACATCTCCACGCTCGGGTACTGATCGATATATCCCGAGACGCATAGAGAGTTGTCGTTACCAATTATGACTGTGATATCGCCATTGATTCTCGTGACAAAACTACGCAGTCCGAGAATGCCCTCAGTGAAACTCTGCTTCGCGGCGTAGACGATCCTGAGGTCCGTCGAGTCGGAATGATTCTTGATCCCGGTGTTCAGCTGGCTACCGGTTCCTGAGCCATCAAGCGGCAGAGCGGAATGGCAGTGAGTCTTCTCTACGCCGATACCCTGCGTCGTGACGGCCGTCACCAGCGCACACGAAGGAGTCGCCCAGGCCGTCCCCTCCCCTGTCTTGAAATTGAGCTCTAGAGTAAGCTTTGTTTGGTTAGCATCAAAGTTGGAATCGAAACCTCGGTCGTTTCCATAGCCAGTGACCGTCCCCGGCGGGGGCACGTACTTGGTGGAAATAAACGATCCAATGCGCAGGACGCCGACGCCAGGGTGGACAGGAACCGAGAATCTCGCGATAGCGTTCCCCGCACTGTGCCCGTCCTCCACGGGCGGCGGAACAGGCATGTCCACCTCGTAATGGCTCTCGGCAGGCTTTACCTCAATTTCTGGGTTCTGGCCGCACTGGTCGCCAAACGACGGTGGGATCGACGGCGAGGGGATGCACGGCGGCTCCCCAGCGGCCGCGGTGGTCCTGACTTCTACTGGTGACATGATGGCGGTGGCGATAGCGAGTGCTCCAAGAATTCCCGCCACCCTAGACGGATACGGCATACCCTCAATTCCTCCAGCGGCCGATCGGCCGATCTAGTGGGTCTCCCCAATCGGGTGACACTCAACCTAGGTATCGCTGCGGAGAGTCAACATATTACGTCCGGAGGACGAGGGTGGATTACAACTCACGCTTGCGGCTCGGGCCGCAGCCGGTTCAACTCCCCACGCTGGCCGCGATTGCCTCGACATCTGCGGTGAGTAACTCCGCGTAATCGGGCGGGTCTCGGTCGGCCACCGGCGGTCGGCAAGCTTCCCCCAGTAGAGCCGCTGCTTACCGTCGATGGTCGCTGGGCGGGCGTGTAGCACGGCGTTCGGCGCTTAGCCCCCGCGCGGAGGTGATCGACTGCTGCGGGTGAGCCCGGCCGCCCCGGCGGGGTCGTTGACGTAGCGCGTGTGGTCGCGGATCGTTCCCGCGATCCCGCCAGTGTTCTTGCCCGCGAGCGCTTCGAGCCGTAGCGCGACCGGCGGCGTTGTTGCATTGGTGGAATGTGGGTAAAGCTGACCGCTGTAGCGTCCGATCGGATGGCGTGGAGTAGTCCGGCGAAGGCCGTGGGGATCATCCGATCCTTGGGTTGACATCAATACCAAGTTCGTAGTGGCCGCGGCGAAGGTTCTGGACGAAGGCGTGCCCGGTACTGATTACGTGCGCTGAGCGACGCTCACGTGGTCAACGATGATGCCGCGTTCGGCCAGCAGCTTCTCAGCCTGGCGTGCCCCCCCGCGTACCCCTTCTCCCGGTCACCAAGGATCAACCACGGTCACTCCTATCAGCTGTCCCTGTATGTCTGCAGGTCAGCTTGTTGCACGCCCAGCGGAACAGGAGTAAGCCTTTAGCCTCGTGCTCCATTCAGGCCGGACGATTGATGTGGCGAGAAGTATCGGCGTTCACGAGATAACGTTAGGCAAGTGGATGAGCAAAGCCAAAGGGGGCGACCCGGGTCAGGACAAGGACCTGTCCGAGACCGAGCAGGCCGAGTTGGAACGACTTCGTAAGGAGAACACAGTCCTGAGAATGGAGCGTGATTTCGCGAAAAAGTGGCGGCCTGGTTCGCGAAGGAACAGCCGTGAAGTACGCGGCGATCGCGGGCTGGGCTGCTGAGAAGGAGTACTCAGTCACTTCATGTGCGACCAGCTCGGAGTGGTCTGCCAGGGCTACTAGCGGTGGCGCTCGAAGGGTCGCTGTGAGCGCGAACGTACCGACGTCAGCTCACCGACGTGGTCTGTGAGATCCACACCGAGTTGGACGGGCATCCCGGCGTGCGCGGGTCTGGGCCGAGCTCGTCGTGCGTGGCGTCCGCGTCTCCGCGAAGCGGGTCTGGCGCCTCATGACAGCCGCCGGCTTGCGCGGACGCCATCCGCGAGCCGGGAAGAAGACCACCATCGCGGTGGCCTCGGTCGAACCGATCACCGTGGGTGGAGGTGGCGCGCGCCGGTCACTTTCCAGATTTTCCCGTTCGCTTTGGAGAGGATGTAGAGCTCACCATCACCGGCCGTGCCGAACCGGAGATCGACCCGGCGATCGCCTGCCAGGTCTTGCATCGTCACCTGCTTGCCCGTGTCATCCAGAAGCACAAACTCGTACATTTTGGCCAGGTGCTTGCTGCCTCGGCGCATCTGGGCCGTGTCGGCGTAGAAGATGCGACCGTCGACGCCGTCGCCGAACACATACTTGTCGCGCAACTGCGGTATCCCTGCGCCGCGATAAACAAAGCCGCCGATCACCGCGTGCCCGCTATCGCGAGTGCACGGCCAACCGGGCGGCGGATCGTGGTCATAGGCAAGTACCGGGTAGGTGTAACCATGCTGTTCATCGTCTGCAGGCAACGGGTAAACATGGCAGCGGTCCTCCTGCTTGAACACGAACGGTCCCTCCCGCCTGCTCCAGCCGAGGTTGTCCCCCGCCTGAACCTGGTAAATTGATTCGATGGCGTGCTCGCCCATGGCTCCCACCAACATCCAGCGGCCGGTGGGGTCCCAGCTAAAGCGATAGGGATCGCGCAGCCCGTAGGCGTAAATCTCCGCGAGAGCGCCCGGCGTACGCACAAAGGGGTTCGTCGGGGGAATCCCATATGCGCCGCCAGCCCCGTTGCTGCCTAGCGGATCAATCCGCAGAATCTTACCGTGGGGTATCCCCAGGTTCTGGGGATCGTCACTTTGCACGCCGTGGCCACCGTCACCTACCGAGACATAAAGCAGCCCGTAGTCATCGTCGCTGGGCTGGGCGGTCGGATCAAAGGCGATCTGTTGGATTCCGTGTATGTAACTACCGAACGCGAGGCGGAGCACCTCTCGACGGGTCCCGCCGAACGTGTTCGCGGCTGGATTGGCCGCCATCCACTCGGTCAGGACACCGTGAACAACGGTACGGTCTTGCGCTGGCAAGTTGGGAGTCCTCGTGGCCAGTGCATGGCCTGCCTCGGTGTGGACCGTGTAAAACTTGCCGTTTCTCGTGAAGTCGGGATGGAAGGTCACGAACCCGAAACCGCTTCCGAGTCCCTCTTTGAACCAGAAATCGGAGGAGAACTCGGCGCCGAGGTTGAGGTACTCCCGCGGTGTCCCGCCTTCGATAAGGTACATCGTGCCATTGAGATCGGGCACGTAAAACCGCCCCGAGCCGTCAGGCACCTCGCCCAGGAAGTTGATCCGTGCCCAACGCTGCACCCGTGGGTCGTCTGTCGGCGGCGGTTCCGATCGCGGCATCGTGACGAACTCCTTGAGAGTCAGCGCGAGGCCAGACACCATCGGCTTTTCGGGAATCGGATCTGTGAGCGCAGTGTCGGTGCGCGGGAAATCCTGCGGAACCGACCGGACTCCCGCGAGAACCGCCACAGTAACGGCAGCAACGACCGCCAGCAGCGTCAGCAGGGCCAGTCTGCTCTTCGACATCCTGGTCACCCCGCGGATCGTAGAGTCTCCTCCGGCTACCCGACCCATCCAGGGTCGCGGGTGGTGGCCAGGGCAAGGTCAACCGCCGACCTTCCGTGAACGCCACTGTTAGCAGGGTCGTCAACCCGTTCAGGGCTGATCGCATGACTTATAACAGCATCAGACAAAGACTGACGGACCCGACGAAGACCTAGATTCGGCCCAGACATGACCAGCCCGCCACGGCCGTGACTCTTTCTTCGTGCCATCAGACTCGCTGCAGTGTCACTGCCAGGGGAGGGGATGTTCCGCGTGGCGCCACTGCACTTACCGCACGTTGGGCGGGATTTGAACCGCAAGCGCCCTGCCGTGGCCGAGCAACAGCTACACGAGGGGACAAACCCATGAATTACTACCTGGCTACCTGCTGTTGACAACCAGGGCAAGTTTTTGGCGTCGGTAGTATTGGTGCGCGGACACCCACCGAGCCTACAGGCCCTACGACGACCTGGTCACTGGTGAACGCAAATTTGGCCATCGACCAAACGCTTGTCTGGTCTCGTGCAGCCTTCGCGCTGTCCGACCGTACCAAGACTGCTCAGGGCTCACCTGGCCGCGGCGGTCCCAGTCACCGTGAGGTCGCGGAGCCGGCCGGTGTTGTCGAACGATCCAAAGCCCACCCTGCCGGAGTCAAATGTGGTGTCTTTGGCAGTCATCACCGGACTTCGCGAGCCATCGACGTACACCGCGATCTGTCCTGAATTAGCGCAATGCACCACTCGGACTGGATGCCATTCGTCATCCGTGATGACGGGTGAGGCACCGTGCGAAAGAGCCTCGTTCCATTGGTCGTCGATCCGCCGCCGGTCGGCGTTGTTCACGACGAATATCCCATTGTGCGGGTAGATCGTGTTGTCCGTCGAAAAGTGAGCGTAATAGAATTCTGTGTCCGACCGGTACCCAAACAGGATAATCACGTCCCGGTCGCCGATCTCGACGGGGGTATCTATTCGTACCGTGCCCTCGATCTGGACTGAGCCAAACACCGGCCCCGTCGACAAAATGACGTACTCGAAGGGCCGGCGCGGACCAGGACGCGCCACCCCAGCCTCGGCCAAGATCACCTCTGTCCCCGGGAACTGCCACTTCCCGCCAGTGACCGGTGCCCAGCTCTCCCTCTTCATCGCGCCGGTCACCGTGATATCACCAACGTCGCAGCCGGCGAACTGACCCGCGGCAATCGAATCCGGAAGCGGATCAACGACCGACCCGTCCGTTCGCACGGCGGCCTGTGACGCCAACCAAGCCACCGCAACAACAACAGCAACAGCGACTATCCACAGGTACCGTCGGGACTTCGACGTGCCACCCACCACCCCGTGAGTCAAAGCTCCCCCTGGAAAACGACTCATCTGCTGCTGGCGAAATCTCGACAGGTATGACGCAACCTTGATACATGTGGCGAGCTCCGCGTCATGCTGCCACACGTGCGGGCACGGCAGTCAGACCCGGACCTGGGGCGGCACACGCCGACAGCCCAAGCTTCTGACAGGTTTTGCCTCGGCGGCCGGTGCACGACCCGTCACGCCGAGCGGGAAGCGGTGACTGATCCGGCGATCTGCGTGCTGTCTGCGGCGGCTGTAGTCGGAGCAGCCGTCGGATACGGCCGCCCAGCTGAACACCCGCGGCCGCGGCAGCATCCGCCTTGGTCCCGCGCCCACGTAATCCAGCTGTGCGCCTATCGCCTGGCCCGGCCGAGCCAAGACCAACGCGATTTCCAGTTCCACTTGCTCGGGTACAGCGGCGTACGACCCTTCGTTGTGGTGCAAGCCAGGAGGTTGCTGAAGATCAGGAGGTCCTCTGACGGACCTGAGCTGAGCCCCACGGCGAGAGTCTTGAGAGCCCCGCGGGGACCCTTCACACCCTCTCTAGCCAGGCTGGCGGCTCCTCGTCACGTGGCCGGAGGCGGCTGCGCGTTCGGTGCTGGGCAACCGAGCGCTCGTGAATGGAGCTGCTACAGGAAGGCATCCGTGGAGGTTGGCGATGTCTTGGACTTCGACGATGTAGCGCCAAGCGTCCGGGGCGCTGCCGTCGACGTCGACGAACCCGTACTCCAGGGCGAGCTGCCCAGAGGAGAGGAAAGCCTGGTTCCACCGGGCGAGGTTGGGGCCGCCAAGTCAGGGTGCCGTCAGCGCGCAACCAGCGCAGAGTCCATGCATGGCGAGTCGCCGGATTGGAACGTCCTCTTCTGCCGCTGACAGCGCGCTTTGCCGGGTCGCCGGGCACGCGTTCATCCTGAACATCCGCCGCGGCCACTACGAACTCGGTATTGACGAACTGGTGACCTTGCGGGTGATGGCCGCCTTCGACGAGCTGGCCCTGGCGATCTGATCAACCCGAGGATCAACCGACCTCACCTGCGTCGGCTTCGCCAAATGCAACAACGCCCTCAGCCATCGGCTGGGTCCGCTGACGAGCCAGCTCAATAGCACGACGACGAAACTCAGCAGGGTGAGGAGGCGGCACGGCAGCATCCTTCCTGGTGGCCGAGGCCACCTCAGGTGGGGTGTCCGTGCTACGGGAGAAAGCTCAAGGTCGTCTGCGGTAGTGCTGGCGCGAGTTCGGGCTTGGCTGGCTCGTCGCTACCCATGACGCATAACCTGGTGCGGGTACGTGGCGTTAGGACTCACGTGGCCAAGCACCGCGCCTCACGCCTTACGTCCCGCCTCCGTAGCACTACGGTGCTGGCCGGCACCACCATCGGGCTCGCGCTGACTCTCGCGCTTCCTGCGTCGGCCGTCTCCAGCGACCCACCCTGCCAGCCCGCCCACAAGCCGGGCGTTGGGCTCTGCCCCGCTGACGGCATCGACCGGCTGCCCGTGTACGTCGATGTACCGCCGTTGCTTTGCGCCCACCTCATCGTCGACACCCGCGGCGGCAACCCGCGGATCTACAGCCATGACTGTCCGCTGGCTCCTGTGGGCGGTGACCCAGCTCCCGCCCCGGTGCCGGCGCCAGCGATCCCGACCTGCACCGGTGACACCGCCGACCCCGCACCCGTGACTGTCGGGCGGACTAGCTTTGGTCGCTTTCAGTGACTACGTAACTCTGACTACGTACCTCACAACTACTGGTGGTCGCTGAAACGGTCCGAACCACCCGGCGATTCCGGTGGCTCCAACGCATGCCGGAAAACGCGTTCCCTGTAGCGGCTCGATCCGGCGACCCAGCTGATCGGCGGTTCATAATGGATCTTGTCCATTGGACTGTCCATTAACTCGAGTCTCCTGAGTGTTGCTGGTGCCTCTGCGATGAAACCAGGGAAGGCGGAGTGCCAGGTAGTCCTGCTCTTATCAGGTGAACTTCGCACTACGGATCAGAAGGTTGGGAGTTCGAATCTCTTCGGGCGCGCATCGTTTACGCTACCGTTGAACAGCGGTGAAGCGGTAAATCAAGATCTTAACGAGTGGTGCAGAGTGGGTTTTTGTCCATTACGTGTCTCAAATCGTCCGTATGACGTGGCTGCATGGTTGGGCGGGCCGGCGTGACTCACGTCGTGGGCACGTTACGAGCTGTGCTGGCGGGGGCGTGCCCAAGCGGTCGGGATCCAGCGTTCAGCCGGACCTGAGAGCCTGTTAAACGAGCCGCACCGCTCGGAAGCGGGTGGGCCTGCCATGATGGTCCCATGGTGAGTCCGGCAGCAGGTCTGGCTCGGCTCCGGTCAGCTGCCGAGTCGGGTGAGCTCGACGCATTCTGCTTACGACATCACGTGCGGGTGCTCACCGTCTTCGGTAGCGCCGCCCGGGGAGAACCCCAGGCTCGCGACCTGGACGTCGGTGTCCTGACTGAGCACGACCACCGGATGGACACCGCGGTGGCGACATTCGAGCTGATCGAGCTTGCCGGGACACAGCAAGTCGACCTCGTCCATCTCAATCGCGGGGGGCCGCTCATCAGGGAGCGCGCGCTCGTGGGTTCAATACCTCTGTACGAGAGCGAGCCGGCTGCGCTGGCTAACGCTCAGATGGCGGCGATCGGTGAGCGCGTCGAGACCGACCCGATGCGCAGACTCAACCTGGAGCTGCTGGCCGGATGACTCCCCGGCGGCTCGACTGGCGGGCGGTGCAGCCCAAGCTCCGGAAGCTCGACGAGTTGCTCGGTCGGCTGCACCAGATGGGCGAGTTCGACGAGAAGCGCCTACAGACCGACCATGTCGACGCGCTCGCCGTCGAGCGGATTCTCACGCTGGTGGTGGATCTGGCGTTTGCGGTCAACAGCCACGTGGCGGCCGCACGGCTTGGTCGCGCTCCGGACACATACGCGGAATCGTTCACACTGGCGGCCGAGGTCGGACTTATCACCACAGAGCTCGGCGCGGCGCTTGCTCCCTCGGCGGGTACCCGCAACGTACTCGTGCACGGCTACCTGGAGATCGACTACGCGCAGGTCGCCGCCGCGATCCCGCTTGCGCTGCGTGACTACGGCGAGTACGTCCGGCAGGCGGCTCAGTGGATGCACGAGCACGCCGAGCGTGACGAGTAGCGGCGTCCCGTATCTCACACTGTTCAGCGCCGGGCTCTCACCGCAGATCTGGTGGCCAGAAGCCAGAGCGCTCTGTACGGCATCGGCACCAGCGTGGATCTTGTCCATTGCACTGTCCATTAACTCCAGCCCTCGGGTGCCGCTGATGTCCTTTGCGAGGTGACCAGAGCAGGCAAAGTCCCATGTAGCGCTCCCTGAATGGATGGACTTCGCACTACGGATCAGAAGGTTGGGAGTTCGAATCTCTTCGGGCGAGCACCTCCTACAGTACTGCTGACCAGCGGCGACGCTACAAAGCAAGATCGAATATGACGGCGCTGGTGGATCTTCCGTCGCGTTGTCCCGGACGGTCAGAATCTGACGGTCGCGCCGTCGGACGAGCCCAATGTGCGGCACGAGGCCGGGATACGGTCCGCCTCTGCTCCGCGGGTTCGCAGCTCCTCGATGACCAGGTCGATCCTGCGGTCCGCGGTGTTGCTTGTGTCCACTCGCTGATGCTCCTCGTCGGTGTCGGTATTGGTTCCTCGCAAGAGGAAGTCAACCGGTTGAAGACGCGTCGCTGCTGATATCGCGTTCGAGGACAGCCTTGGATCATCCTCCGTTGGTTTCGAGCCGGCGCCATCCGGATCGTCGGGCTCCTCGGCGGACTCCTCCGGTACTTCGTCGCCACCGATCAGCTCGCACCAAAGCTAGGAGAGAACGCCAGCGGGGCTGGATCATCTGCTCCACGCGGAGCACCGCAGTCGGGACAGGGGCGCGATCAGCGGGTGAAGGTCGCGGCCGAATGTCAGGGTGAGGGTTGTGGTGCGGGCGCGGGTGTAGAGCACGTAGAGCAACTTGCTGCCGACGTCGAGGGCTCACTGCGCTCGGACGTCCAGCGGGTCAAGGCGCGCTGCGGTGCTGGCGGGGTCGAGCGCGCGGCGCAGGCCAGTTAGCAGGTCGGTCTGCCCGGCCCGGGGACTCGCCGACGACAGCGACGTGCTGATTCGGGAGGAGAGAGGTTCGAGTCTTCCGGCACGCTGGTCACAGGTTATCTGTAGTGGGACGCCGCACTGGGTCTCAAATATGGACTCAGTAGGCCCTTGGGCGCCCCTGCGCATGCCAATAGCAGCAGAAATGACTGACCACCATTATGCGTTGATGGCAACGCTGGATTGGCGCTCTTATCACTACAGGTCCCCAGTGGGACCCCTGGCGTCGGGTGAATGGAGTTTCTACGAAGCAAAGGCAAAATTAGCGTGCTTGCAGAAATTGTCTACTCCACCGTTGCTTTAGTTCCTGGTGTTTCGCAATGCTGGTGTTTCAGGTGCGCCACCGCTGCCTACATTGCGGGGTCAGTGGCCGGAAGGATAACACGTGCGTCGTCCCTGTCGGTGGTCTGGTCGCCGCGGTGAGACTGATCACTTGAACGGCCCACTCGGATCCCGTCACGGCGACTCTTTGCAGTATGCGACCCTTGTGTCATGTTAAACAATGGCTTAGCGTCTTGAATGGAATTGGAGTCGGCGGATTTGCTTGTCCTGTTGATGACCAATGAGGGTTATCGGAAACCTTTCTCCGTTAGTTTGCTGACCGGCGTGTCGGTCCCACAATAAGGCCCGACCCCTCGAGAGAATTGAAAGGTCTTTCTCACGGATCTTTCATTCCCCGGAGGGGCCGGTGCGCACCAATCGTAC
>JBGSWT010000267.1:0-2457 GCA_041751815.1 Pseudonocardiaceae bacterium | reverse complement strand
GGTACCGGTCCAGGACGGCCATCTCGCGGCCGTGCACGACCCGCGGGCCGCCGGCGGCCCGCCGGGCGACACCGATCGCCTGGGACACCGCGGTGCGGCGCTGCACCAACCGCAGGATCTCGGCGTCGAGGTAGTCGATCTCGGTGCGCAGCGCGGCGAGGTCGGTCATGGAGCCCTCCTGGGCTTCCGGCGTTGCCTCGCTGGTCGTGTGAGTGGGCATCTCGGTGGCCTCCTAGATTCTGTCCCGGAGTCCGCGTTCCCTGGGTTCCCTGGCAGCACAACGCCCCGGGTCCGTGGACTCCGGGGCGTCGTGATGGTTTAGGTCGTGAGTCACCCCATCACGGGCACCGGGATCCGGTACCCGTAAAAAAAGCGGTGACGACTCAGCACGGCACTGAGTCTGCCACGTTGCCTGGTGTGCCGTCCACCTTCCCCCCGGCGGCCGGATCCTCCTCGCTCATCCTGCGCACAGCCGCGGCGAGCACGGTGAAGCCCAGCACGGCCACCGCCACCGAGACCACCAGCAGTGCCACCAGCCGGCCGGTGGAGTCGTAGATCGCCTGACCGGTCCCGCCGGCCAGCACCCCGAGGGTGACGTAGAAGGTGGAGTACACCAGCGCACCGGTCACGGTGAGCCGGATGAAGCGCTTCGGCGGCACTTTCAGGGTGCCCGCCAACAGCGGGATCAGGTAGTTCAGCAGCGGCATGAACTGGACCAGCGCCAGGGTGCGACCTGCCGGGCCACGCAGCAACCGCTCCGCCTGTTTCCACCGCTCAGGCCGGACCCGCCGGCCCAGCCAGCTGTGCCGGATGGCGGGACCGTTGCGGCGACCCACCGCATAGCTGACGCCGTAACCCAGCACGGTTCCGATCACGGCGCCCGCCACCACGATTGGCGCCCCGGACAGGCCGACCGCAGCCGCCGGGACCAGCAGCAGCAGATCACCCGGCAGCATCGCACCGATCAGGGCCAGGCCGTCCACGAACATCACCAGCACTATCACGACCAGCAGCAGGACAGGAGAAGCCTTCGCCATGTGCTCAAGCCAGCTGACGGGGTCCACGGCACCTCCTGCGGTCTGGCTCTGCCGGGGTGGCCTCGGTGAAGCACTCTGCCTTCTCGGAGGATTATCCGCCACATCGGTCATATCGGTGGACTTCGCCCTCAGCGGACTCTCAGCGAAACGCAGCAATATCCGGACGGTCGGTGCTTGCCGGTAACGTGGTCGCCACGATGAGTGCCTCCACCGCTGCCCCCCCACAGGACCTGCTCGCCGGACTCAACCCGCAGCAGCGCGCGGCGGTTCAGCATGTCGGTTCCCCGCTGCTGATCGTCGCGGGAGCCGGGTCCGGCAAGACCCGAGTGCTCGCCCACCGCATCGCCTATCTGCTCGACCAGCGCGGTGCAGCGCCCGGACAGGTGCTGGCCATCACCTTCACGAACAAGGCCGCTGCCGAGATGAGGGAGCGGGTCACTGCGCTGGTCGGCAGGCGCGCCGCGGTGATGTGGGTGTCGACGTTTCACTCGATGTGTGTGCGGATCCTGCGCCGCGAGGCCGCAAATCTGCCCGGGCTGACGTCGAACTTCTCCATCTACGATGCCGACGACACCCGCCGCCTGATCACGATGGTCGCCCGTGATCTGGATCTGGACCCGAAGCGCTACCCGGCCCGCACTCTGGCGGCGAAGATCTCGAACCTGAAGAACGACCTGGCGGATCCCGATAGCGCCGCTGCCACCGCGTCCGATGATTTCGATCGCCGGGTGGCAGAGGTGTTCGCTGCTTACCAGCGGCGGTTGGCTACGTCGAACGCGCTGGACTTCGACGATCTGATCATGCGCACCGTCGAGCTGCTGCAGACCTTTCCCGATGTGGCCGAGCACTACCGTCGCCGGTTTCGCCATGTCCTGGTGGACGAGTACCAGGACACCAACCATGCGCAGTACGTGCTGATCCGCGAACTGGTCGCGCCGGTTGCCGAGGGGGAGAGTCCCGCCGAGCTGTGCGTGGTGGGTGACGCCGACCAGTCCATCTACGCCTTCCGCGGGGCCACCATCCGCAACATCGAGGAGTTCGAGCGGGACTTTCCCGACGCCCGGACGATCCTGCTGGAGCAGAACTACCGGTCCACCCAGACGATCCTGTCCGCAGCGAACGCGGTGATCGCCCGCAACACTGACCGCCGGGACAAGCGGCTGTGGTCGGCCGCGGGGGACGGTGAACCGATCGTCGGCTACGTCGCCGACAACGAGCACGACGAGGCCGCGTTCGTCGCCTCGGAGATCGACCGCTTGGTAGACGGCGGCGAAGCACGCTTCGGCGACGTGGCGGTGTTCTACCGGACCAACAACTCCTCCCGGGTATTCGAGGAGATCTTCATCCGGCTCGGACTGCCCTACAAGGTGGTCGGCGGGGTGCGTTTCTACGAACGTCGCGAGGTCCGCGACGCGCTGGC
>JBGSWT010000266.1:0-1532 GCA_041751815.1 Pseudonocardiaceae bacterium | reverse complement strand
CTGTTCCACGACACCATCGCGGGCAACCTGCGCTACGCGGCGCCGCAGGCGCACGATGAAGCCTTGTGGGACGCGCTTCGGCGAGCCCGGCTGGAACAGCTGGTGCGGGCGCTGCCGGATGGACTGGACACCGTGGTGGGCGACCGTGGGTACCGGCTGTCCGGTGGTGAGCGGCAACGGCTGGCCATCGCCAGGTTGCTGCTGGCCCAACCCCGAGTGGTGATCCTCGATGAGGCCACCGCGCATCTGGACTCCGAGTCCGAGGCGGCAGTGCAGGCCGCACTGGCCGAGGCGCTGCACGGTCGCACCGCGCTGGTCATCGCGCACCGGCTGTCCACTATCCGTGCCGCAGACCAGATTCTCGTGATCGAGGACGGCCGCGTCGTCGAGCGCGGCACGCACGAGGAGCTGCTCGCTGCCCACGGTCGTTACGCCCAGCTGCACCACACCCAATTCGCCCTCACCTAACCCCCCCGGCGTGTCCGTCTCCCGTGCACGGTGTGTCCGCGTCCTGTGCCCGGTGCGTCGAGGCCCCGTGCACGAGCTGCCACCTCCGGGCCGAGCACCAAACGTCGACACACCGTGCACAGAGCGCGGACACGCCGGGAGGGGGTGGGTGGGGCGCGGGCGGGCGCCGTAACACTCCTGTAACTCTGCGGACGTCGGAGCAACTGGGTAGCGTGGCGGATCGACTCCCCGATCGGGTGGGTTTTGACAGGAGGTGAGGTCGTGACATCAGCGGTACCGCTGCCGTGGGCATCGGCCCCGGCGGCACCACCAACGGTGCTACGCAGTCGGGAAGAGGCCGAGGTGTACGTCGCCTCGGTGTGCTTCAAGCACGGGCCACCGAAGCTGCTCGGCGCCGAGTTGGAGTGGGTGGTGCAGCACTCCGGGAACCCTCATCGCCCGTTGCAGGCCCGCCGCCTCGCCGACGCGCTCGGCACGCATGCCCCGCATTCCCTCGTCTCCGACAGCCCCCAGATCCCTCTTCCACGCGGCTCCACCGTCACCGTTGAACCCGGTGGCCAGCTCGAGATCTCCAGCCTGCCCTGCGCCTCCCTGACCGAGCTCATCGCCACCGTCGAGTGCGACACCGCGGCACTGACCGACCTACTCGATCCCGCCGGGCTGATCCTCACTGGTTCGGGCTCTGATCCGCATCGTCCGTCCCGCCGGTTGATCGACATACCGCGCTACGCCGCGATGGAAACCGCCTTCGACCGGATTGGCCCGATGGGGCGGGCCATGATGTGTTCCACCGCCGCGGTCCAGGTGTGCCTGGACGCCGGCACCTCGAGCGAGGTGCCGGCGCGCTGGGCGGCTCTCCACGATCTAGGACCGGTACTGCTCGCCGCATTCGCGAACTCGCCTTGGCTGGGTGGCGTGCGCACGGGCTGGGTGTCCTCCCGGATGCAGGCCTGGTTCGCGTTGGATCCGGTACGCACCAGGCCCAGCCCGGTGGGCTGGGACCCGGCCGCGGACTGGGCCCGCCGGGCTATGGACACCCCGGTGCTGTGCCTGCGCCGCCCGTG
>JBGSWT010000265.1:0-1738 GCA_041751815.1 Pseudonocardiaceae bacterium | reverse complement strand
TCCATGCACCAGATGGCGAGCACCCGGGAGGACGCGTGATTATCCACTCGCGGCGGCGTGCGTGCTTGGTTCGGACTTTCCTTGTGCGCGCACGGCCAGGCGCACTCGGCTGATCCGTCCGCGACCGGCCTCGCCGGTCATCTCATAACCGCACACCCGGGCCTCCAGCCGTATCGAGGCTCCCTGCCAATCGCCACCGGTGACCAGCAGAGTGCAGCCCTTGTTGTGCGCTCGCGCCACCACTGCCCGCGCCCGTGTCGCCGGCACCGAGCGTCCGCCCAGACCGAGCACAACCAGATCCATCCCGTCCATGAGCACCGCCGCCACCTCGACCGGGTCCGTTCCGGGATCGGGGATGACCGCGAGCCTGCTCAGGTCCGCCCCCATTTCCACAGCGGCCAGCAGGCCGGTGTCCGGCTGACCGACGATGGCCACGTGGCCACCGGCGGCCGTCACCGACGCCACCAAGCTCAACGACAGCGACCGGGCGCCCGACAGCACCGCCACCGACCCTCGCGGCAACGGAACTTCAAGCTGTTCGGCCAGCGATTCAGGGATGGGCAGCAAAGATTCCGACTCGGGCAGCAAATCATCTGCAAGCCGGGGTGCCCGGCCTCCGTCACTTACCTTCGATGGCACCGCAGCTATCTTGCGGCGCAACAGTTTTAGCTGCTCAGCCTGGTCGGGTCGCCGTTTCCCGACAGCCACTGCCGCCGTCATCGCCGTACCTCCTGGCGTCATCGGACATTAGGTGTTCGAATGTATGTTCGATCATCACGAGTAAACACCTACTCACTGACACCGTCAAGCGGTGACGGTGCTCGGTCTACTCCCATTCGATGGTGCCGGGCGGCTTGCTGGTGACGTCCAGCACGACGCGGTTGACCTCGGCGACCTCGTTGGTGATGCGGGTGGAGATGCGTTCGAGCACCTCGTAGGGCACCCGGGTCCAGTCGGCGGTCATGGCGTCCTCGCTGGACACCGGCCGCAGCACGATGGGATGGCCATAGGTGCGGCCGTCGCCCTGCACCCCCACCGAGCGGATGTCGGCCAGCAGCACCACCGGGCATTGCCAGATCTGGTTGTCCAATCCGGCCGCGGTCAGCTCCTCGCGCGCGATCGCATCGGCGCGCCGCAGCGTGTCCAGCCGGCCGGCGGTCACCTCCCCGACGATCCGGATGGCCAGTCCCGGCCCCGGAAAGGGCTGGCGCGCAACGATTTCCTCAGGCAAGCCTAACTCACGGCCCACCGCGCGCACCTCGTCCTTGAACAGCAGCCGCAGCGGCTCGACGAGGGTGAACGTCAGATCGTCGGGCAGACCGCCCACGTTGTGGTGGCTCTTGATGCTGGCCGTGCCGGCACCGCCGCCGGACTCCACCACATCGGGATACAACGTGCCCTGGACCAGAAACTCGGTCGTGGCGTCCCCGTCGGCGAAATCAGCGATGTCCAGCGCATCCCGGACGGCGCCCTCGAAGGCGCGGATGAACTCCCGGCCGATGATCTTGCGCTTGCCCTCGGGGTTGGTCACGCCCAACATCGCCTGCAGGAACGTGTCCTGGGCGTCGACAGTGACCAGTCGGGCACCGGTCGCGGCGACGAAGTCACGCTGCACCTGCGCGCGCTCACCGGCCCGCAGCAATCCGTGGTCGACGAACACGCATGTCAACCTCTCGCCGATGGCGCGCTGCACCAACGCGGCGGCCACCGCGGAGTCCACGCCGCCGGACAGGCCGAG
>JBGSWT010000264.1:0-2481 GCA_041751815.1 Pseudonocardiaceae bacterium | reverse complement strand
GCAGCCGATGAGCGAGCCGGCTGACCAGCGACCCTGGCCCGCAGCCGATGTCAAGTACGACTGGCGCCGCCGCGTCACCGACCGCGTGCGCGACGACGTCGCCGATGACCGCAAATCGCTCCTCGCGATCCGCGATGTAGCGGGTTTGCTGGGCGTCCCACCGCGCGATCCAAGCGGCGGCCACCTCATGTGCGACCCCCGCCGCGAAGTCGGCACTTGCCCCGCTGGCCGCCCTGTCGGTCATAGCCTGTTTCCCTGCATCAGATTAGTTGTCGCAACTATTGTGCGTTAGATGGGCGGCGCCGTCGATGGTTACTCGTCGCCCGTGGCGCCTTCGATGGTTACTCGTCGCCCGTGGCGCCTTCGACGACGCAGCGGGGGCAGCGGCGACGATCGTTCGTTGCCGGAAGGCTCGATCGAAAGTCTGACGACTAGGTGTTAGCCGGTCACTACCGTGATCGGGATGCGCGATTTGTGGGGCTGCTTCCGGGAGCACCGGGGTGCCCTCGGGCTGGCGCTGGCCGTCACCCTGCTGGCCAGCGTGGCTGCCCTGGCCCAGCCGCTCGCGGCCAAGGCCGTCGTCGACGCACTCGGCTCGGGCGCAACACTGACAACGCCGCTGGTTCTGCTCGCCGGTCTGGTCCTGATCAGCGCCGGCGCCGCAGGCGGGGCGCCTGGCTGCTGGGTCGCACCGGTGAACGGGTCGTGCTTGCGATCCGCCAGCGCCTATCGTTCCGGTTGACCCGGTTGCGGGTGGCCGAACTCGACCGCTACGAACCTGGTCACCCGGGCCACCTCGGACAGCAATCTGCTGCGGACTGCTGCGACCTCCGGGCTGGTGCAGATCGTCGACGGCGCGCTGTCGTTCGTTGCCACGTTCGCCTTGATGCTGTTCCTCGACTTGCGGCTGACCCTGGTCACCGCCGTCGTTCTCGCCGTCGTGGGTGCGGTGGTGGGAGTGATCCTGCCTCGGATCCGAGCAGCGGTGACCCGCGCCCAGGAGGCGGTCGGGGTGCTCGGCGCGGCCTTGGACCGGGCTCTCGGCGCTGCCCGCGCGGTCAAGGCCAATGGTGCCGAGACCCGCGAGACCGCCCGCATCGACCACGCTGCCGAGCAGGGCTACCAGGCTGGGCTTACCGGCGCCCGCTACAGCGCGCTGGTCGCTGTGGTGTCCGAGCTGTCGCTGCAGGCGTCGTTCCTTGTGGTGCTGAGCCTAGGCGGGGCTTTCGTCGCCGCCGGCAGCCTGCCGGTCTCCACCCTGGTGGCGTTCCTGCTCGCCCTGTTCTACCTGACCGCGCCCATCGCCTCGCTGACCGCCGGCGCCACCGACCTCCAACAGGGCCTCGGTGCGGTGGCCCGGCTACGCGAGGTCACTGACCTCGACATCGAAGATGACGTCGACACCAACCACCCAGCAATCCCGGCGACGGCGGTGACCATCGTGCCGCGTGCCGGGCGGGTTCATGTAGACACCGTCAGCTTCGCCTACCCCAACCGGCACTCCGCACTGCGCGAACTGTCATTGACCATCGCGCCGAAGCAGATCACCGCCGTGGTTGGCCCCTCCGGCGCCGGCAAGAGCACCCTGTTCGCGCTGTTGCAACGCTTCTACGAACCCACCTCCGGCGTGATCAGTCTCGACGACCGAGACATCGCCACGATTCCCCGCAGCGAGTTGCGTGCCCGTCTGGCCTGGGTCGATCAGGATTCCTCGATCTTGTCGGGCACCCTCGCCGAAAACCTGCGCTTCGGCGCCCCGCACGCCACCGCCCCCGACCTCGTCGCCGCGTTGCGTGAGGTCCACCTCGACCACCTGGTCGAGCGGCTCCCGCACGGATGGGACAGCGATGTAGGCAGCCGCGGTGGCGCGCTCTCAGGTGGTGAGCGCCAGCGTCTTGCCATCGCCAGAGCCCTCTTGCGGCGGCCGGACATGTTGCTTCTCGACGAGGCTACTTCTCAGCTCGACACCATCAATGAGCTCGCCCTCCGCGAGACGATCACCCGTCTCGCGCGACAGACCACAGTCGTGATCATTGCCCACCGGATGGCCACTGTCACCGCCGCCGACACTATCGCCGTGCTCGACGCCGGTGCCCTCATCGCTACCGGTACCCACCGAGAACTCATCGCCACCAGCTCGATCTACCGTGACCTCGCCGCAACCCAGCTCACCAGCGCCCACTGACCCGTCGAGCGCTGGAATCCCGTGGCTGTACGGATGAACCCTGCACTACCGTCGGGAGGATGAAGGTCGTCTTCACCCGCACCGATCGTCGTCGCTACCGGGTGACCGCCGAGCGCGAGGCCAGTTCGCGCGTCGCGGCGGACTCGGCTCCTGGTTACGACCCCTACCTGCCGCACGACCTCGTGCATTTCATGGTCGAACGACACTGGGGGCTGCGCGACGGTATCTTCGGGCAGCTCGCCGCCGGCGGCGATGCGGGAACCTTCAGCCCCATCGACGAGCTGCCGACCCGGCGC
>JBGSWT010000263.1:0-8165 GCA_041751815.1 Pseudonocardiaceae bacterium | reverse complement strand
TCGTTCCGGCGCGGGCGCCGGTGCCATCGAGCATCACCACGTCCGGGCTGGTGTGCCCGGGCCCCAGGGTGCCGTCGGTGCCGGTCAGCAGCGCGGCCGAACAGGCTGGCGACAGCGCGTCGCTAGAGGGCTTCGCCCGCGTCGGGTTGATCGCTTACGGCGTCGTACACCTCATAGTCGGCTGGTTGGCGCTGCAGATCGCGTGGGGCACGTCGGGCAGCAAGAGCGCCGACAGCTCCGGGGCGCTGGAAACACTGGCTGCTCAGCCCTTTGGCAAGATCCTGCTGTGGCTGGTTGCGGTCGGTCTGGTGGCGCTTGCGCTCTGGCAGGCCAGCGAAGTCATCTGGGGCTATCACAACCGTGAAGGTGCCAAGCGGGTCGGAAAGCAGGTCACCAGCGCGGCCAAGGCCGTGATCTACGCCACGCTGGGGATCAGCGCGGCTTCGGTCGCGATCGGCTCGGGATCGTCGAGCTCGCAGTCCCAACAGCGAGCTACCTCAGGTGTGCTGGCGTGGCCCGCCGGACAGGTGATCGTCGTGGTCACGGCGCTGATCATCGTCGGCGTCGGCGTGGCCGGGATGGTCAAGGGGGTGAAGAAATCCTTCAGCGAGGAGATTGACACTTCGTCGATGTCCCCAGTTGCCCGGAAGGGCGTGGCACGATTGGGCCAAGTCGGATACATCGCCAAGGGGGTGGCCCTGGGCGTGGTGGGAAGCCTGCTCAGCTATGCGGCGCTGACCTTCGACCGGCAGCAGGCGCAGGGGCTGGACGGCGCGCTGCAGACGATCCTGGCTCAGCCGTTCGGGAGGCTTCTCCTCACGGCGGTGGCGCTTGGATTCGTGGCCTTCGGCCTGTTCGCGGTGCTCCAGTCGCGATACCGCCCGGATGTAGCTCAGCGTCGCGTCGCCACGTGCCCGGACGCCTGATTCAGCATGTGATGCTGACCGTGGCGCGCCCGCACGGCCATCCTCGGTGCTCTGCAGCTGCCCGAACCATCCCGGTTCTTCGAAGTCACCCCACCAGCTGCAGGCCTCAACCGGTGTGAGTAACACGACCCGATCAAGACCCACACGCATCTCCGCTGGTCAGCATGTAAACCGACGGATCGCGTGCTCACCATCTGCGGAAATCCGGACAGATATCAGGCAGGGATTGGGGAACAGAACTTGCAAATTTCGGAAAGATGATCTGAGATATTAAGATCATTGGTTTGACATATTCATAATACGGGGGTAGCCTCAAATTCAGGTTCGCGTTGCACATTCGCGCGATCACTCCAGGCAATTATTATTGGGAGTACTATGACTACGTTTGAAAAGCAGTCCACCGGAACCGCCTACGACGATCGCGACAGTCACTACGCGCGGGACAGCCGCCGTGAGCGGGACAGCCGCCCTGAGCGGGACAGCCATCAGCAGCGGGCGGGTCATCCCGAAAATGTGATGTCCACGTGGACCGTCGCCTTCTACGACTACGCCGAGCAGGTGCTACAGGCCCAGCGACGGTTCGCCGACAGCATGCTGGCCGCCGCCGCGCCGATGCTCAACGTTGCGCGAGATATCACGACTCCGGACGCCAAGGACACCAAAGAGGACAGGCCGGCGAACAACCGACTGGATGCCAGGAGCGACCAGCGCGACGACGGCTCTCATGGATCGCGAAAAGACGAGCGTTACAACGACGACGACGCGGCGGAGTACAATAAACGTACCGTCGGCAACGATATGTCGGACGACAACACCTCGGTTACAGGCAAGACCGAGCGCGCGAACACCAATGCTGGCGAATCCGTCAAGACACGAGCGCCCGCCGCTACAAGTGCCACTGACCGCAAGCGCCCCTGACCGGTCATCCCCTTGACCTGAGCGCCTCTAACACCGCAGCGGCACATGTGCTGGCCTCAGTGCAGTGGGATCGTTAATTGGTACCGTGATCGACGATTGGGAAGAATTAGCCGCGCAGAACACGGTTAGTTCTTCCCAAATGACGATCAAGGATGGGTCTCCGAGCGTCAGCGCTCGAACTGCCGTTGCAGTACTAAGCGCCTCGCACGGGCTTTCATCGCCGGAGGGCTTTCGACGTATGCTGGACCACGACGTCGAGGGTCTTCCGGCGAGTCCGTTTCGGGTGATTTAGTGGAAAGCATGGCCAAAGCCGGCGTGCCCGTCGTCAGCGACGGCCGCCGGTCTTGCGTCAGCGTCGGGCCCACCGGTTTCACCGTGCCCATCGCCGTCCAGCAACTTCTCGCGGGGCTGTCTCAGACCCCGGAAAAACAGCCAGCTCGAAACGGCGTAGGGCCACACACCATGTAGGCCGTACCGGTACATCGTGGGATTGCCCACACACCGCGCTTACGCCGAGGGATCCTCGCCGCACCGGGTGCGCGTGATGCGGGCCAGCCGCTGCGGGGTGGACCAACGCACCTGGTGCACCCAGCCAAGGCGCTGGAAGCACCAGATCAGCCGGGCGGAGATATCCACCTGGCCGCGCAAGACGCCATGGCGTGCGCAGGTTGGGTCGGCGTGGTGCAGGTTGTGCCAGGACTCCCCAAAGGACAGGATCGCCAGCGGCCAGAAGTTCGCCGAGCGGTCCCGGGTGGTGAACGGGCGGGCACCGATCATGTGGCAGATCGAGTTGATGGAAAAGGTCACATGGTGCAACACCCCGACGCGGACCAGGCCGGCCCAGAACAACGCAGTGACCGCGCCCCACCAGGACCAGCTGATCAACCCGCCGAGCAGGGCGGGTGTGGCCAGGCTCGCTACCGCCCACCACAGGAAGGCATCGTTGACGCGGCGGATGTCGGCATCGGCGAGTAGGTCAGGGGCGAAGCGGGCCGTGTTGGTGTTGTTACGGTCGAACAGCCAGCCGACGTGGGCGTGCCAGAAGCCTCGAGCCACCGCGGCGGGAGTGGTGCCGAACCGCCATGGGGAGTGCGGGTCACCGTCCTTGTCGGCGAAGGCGTGGTGGCGGCGGTGGTCGGCGACCCACTCGGTCACCGGGCCTTGAAACGCGAGGCTGCCCGCGACCGCGAGCGCGATACGCAGCGGGCGGGCGGCCTTGAACGCGCCGTGGGTGAAGTATCGGTGGAACCCGACTGATATTCCGAGTCCGGACACAACGTAGAAGCCGAATGCGAGACCGATGTCGGTCCACCCAAGGCCCCACCCCCATGCGAGCGGGATGGCGACGATCAGCGCCAGCAGCGGCACCACGATGAACACCTTGACCATCAGCTGTTCTGCCGGGGTGCGTTGCCCGTCGAGAATCGGTTTCGTTCCGATCGCGGCGGGCGGGGCGAGTTGGGGTGTGGTGGTCATCGTGGTGGATACCTCCGTCCGGCGCTTACCCGGCAGCCCGGATGGCGGCGGTCATGGCCGCTGCGGTGCTGCGGTGGCGAATCGGGAGATCGCCATCCCAGATGAGGGTCCAGATGCGGTCGATCTGGGATGGCACGTTGCTGACGGCGTAGCTGGTTGCTGTATCGGCGGTGGTGTGGCGGATTTGGGTGAGCAGATCGAGGCCCCCGGCAGAGCAGAAAGTCATCCCGGCCAGATCGACGATGAGATGGGCGGGGTGGTGGTCAAGGCTGTCGCCGAGCGCGACCCGCAAGATCGGAAGGGTGCCCAGGTCGACCTCGCCCTTGACCTGCAGCACGATGATCTCGCCTGCGGAGCAACGCAGTGACCGTGTGGTGCAGGACAAGGCACGCCAGGCAGCGGGATCGTTGATGAGTTCTGGTTGTACCGACACGGCACCACCTCCCGGCAGACGGCATGGAGCATGGGGCGTCGCCGGGGTCCGGGGCTACCTCGGGAGCATTACAGATCGGCTTCCCGTACCAACACCGCTCAGGGGGTGACAGGCGCGTCCTCGAACACGGCCAGGCTGCCACCCGGCGGGGATCGTCAGCGGAACCGGGGTTTTTTCATCAGGGCCTCACTCTCGAGCTTGTGCACCCGCTCGTCGTGGCCGATCTGCCGAAACACGTCCGCGAGTGAGTCGAACTGGCCGAAGTCATCAGCGAATGAGGATTCGAATGGTACGTCGTCCCAGTCGGGATGTTCGACGACCATGGTCATGTACTCGTGCTCCGCGTGGTCCTCGAAGTCTGCATTGAGACGATATGACCAGCTCGGACGCATGACGAAAAGCAACCACGATAACTGATAATAGACGAATGCGATCGCCTGCGGTAACCAGAAGAATTTGATTTGTGGCTGCTGCTGGCCGGACCTGGCGATCAACTCTTCGATGATGAGCAGGTGGTACATCTCGTTGTCTTGCTGTGCGCGGGACGTGGCAACACGCTCGTGTATGCGCCGGGCCATATCCGTGTCCTCATGCACATGGGTGATGGCGATAAAAGCGACCTGTTCCCAGGCCATGTACGGAACGCGGGCGATCAACTCAAGGACCTTGAACTTGCTCAGTGTGAGAGGCTTGCCGTACACCAGGTCAAGCGAAATGAACAGGATCCGCGCGGCAATTCCGTACCGGCGCCGAGGTGCAGCCAGGGTCTGGTCCTGTGCCCGTCGCAGCTCCTCGTGCGTGAGCCGCGGCGGTCGTGCAGGTACGGCCGCGCTCGTTGTCCCCTTTTCAGCCATCGCGATCCTCCCATGCCGCCCCGACCGCCGAACCGTTCGACCACGACGTTGGGCGTTGCCTGCAGACTAACGGGTTCGCGGTGGCGCCAATGGGTTCGGCCTTGCATGGCCAAAGGGTATCGCCGGATCAATAGGCGATGTGGCACGGCTGGGTCCGCTTTCGAGATGCGCGCTCGCAGACCTCAAGCGGAGTTCACCGCTTACCTGCTGCTTGGTTATGCACGGTAGGTGCGCTGAGCACATCGGCGGCGAGATCGGTCTCGACGACCTGGCGGGCTACCTCGGACAGCCGTGCGTTGTGGTTGCGGGCGTAGCGGCGCAGCCGGTCGAAGGCCTCATTCATGTTCAGGTCCCCGCGCTGGGCGAGCACCCCTTTGGCCTGTTCGATGATCACCCGATGGTTCAGCGCGGTCTGCAACTGCTCGGTGACCACCTCACCGCGACGGATGGCGCGTTCCTGCAAGATCCCGATCGTCGCGACGTCGGCCAGCGCTTGACCCACCATCAGATCGGCGTCGGGCAGGGCACCCGGTTGGTGGTGAAACAGGTTCATCGTCCCGATCGCCTCGCCGCGCAACCGCAGCGGCAGCGCATGTACTGACCGGTAGGCCCCCCGCTCGGCGACGGCGGCCACGAACACCGGCCAACGACTGGCCGCGTCCGCCAGATCCGGGACGCTCACCGGCGCGCCGGTGCGCAAGCACTCCACGCAGGGTCCCTGGTCGGCCTGTAGCTGGAGTAGCTCCATCACCTCGGCGTCCTCCTGCGAGCACGCCACCACTCGTAGGTTGCCCTGGGAGTCGGCCAGCATGATCCCGGCCGCGTCAGCGCCCATCAGCTCAAGGCTGAAGCTCACCAGCTGGTCCAGCAGATCGATGATGTCGTAGTCGTCGACCATGGTGTCCGCGAGCCCGACGAATGCCCTACTCAGCAACTGCTCGCGGTCGCGTCCCACGTCACTCATCTCAGATCCCTCCGCCAATGACCGCCACGGGATGGCTCATTCAGCAACCACGCTCTGTCATCTCCCGGCTCACATCGTGTCCCGGGTGAAGCGCAATCGCCGTGTCACCACATCGTGGGCGACGTCGCCGAGCAACCGCTGCTCGACGAAAGCATAGGCTCGCATCCGGGCCAGGGCGTCCTGCGTGCTGATTCCCAGCTGGACCAGCACCATGCCGGTGGCCTGATGGATTTCTGCGCGGCCGTGCAACGAATGGTCCAGCCATGCTCCGTCACCGGGATCGGTGCGCGCCCCGAGGAACAGCAGTGCGGCCATGTCCGTCGCACTCATCACATCCCGTAATTGCGCGTCGCTCAGCGAGCCCGGTGCCTTGCGGTACAGGTCCAACACGCCCAGGTTGACCGTTCCCCATTGCAACGGCACCGCGAAGAGCGCGCCGACGTCGGACTGTTCCTCCACAGCCGCGGCGAAGATCGGCCAGCGGCTCACTTCGGTGTTGTGGTGCAGGTCAGGGACGAGCACCGGCCGCCCGGTTACCGCTGCCTCCACACACGCGCCCTCCCCAAGGCTGAATTGAAGTTCTTCGAGCAATTCCGCCGTCGCATCGGTGGCGCACAGCGTCTGGCTCGAGGTGCTCGCGGTCAGCAGCGAGAGCGCCGCACCGTCGACGTCCAAGCCCATCACATACGCTCGACAAACCTGCTCGGCCAGCGTGCGGTCATCCTCGACCTCGCGAGCGATCTCCAGCAACGCCCGCGTCACCGCGCCCTGCTCAACCACCCGACCCGCCCCCACCATCTGGGCGGCCACTCAGCCCTCTCATGGGCCCGCCCCCGTCAGTCCAGGTCACATCCCGAAACAGAGCACGACGGGGACTCGATCGGCACTGACGGACTTACCTCACGCTACACACCGCCCGAGCGGCTCCACCGTCGCGGTGTACCCAGCCGTGCGTCGTCGACCATCTGCCGCTAACGCTGAGCGACGGCGCGGGTCACCGTCTCACCGGCCAACATGTGCACACTGTCGTGTCGCGAACCTCGTCGCATCGACTCACCTGGGGGCGTGTCGGACCTTCTCGTCCGGACCTGCGCACACCTCAATCCTCCGAACGGGTTTACTAACTCGATACCTCCGGCTACTATCCGTTGCACACGCCCCGGACCCCGGCGCCACGAGTGCTCGACGACTCGCGCCGAGCATCTAGCCGTCCGGGGGTGGTTATGCGTCTTGCAGCACCGCCGCGATCGTCTGACATCGCGGGTTGCGCCGGTATCCCCTCGATGTCGCCGAGCTGGCCGGGAACGTTCCGCCTTGCGTGGCGGGCACTCGTAGGTTGGTCTACCCGAACTCCGGTGGGCCACGGCCCGACCGGATCCAACGGCCGGCAACCAGAACCCGCGGTGGGGGGTCGGGGGACGGGTACTGCGGCCGGTCCCGGCGGTGGCGTTGTCCTTGTGGGGGCATCGGTGGCGCCACCGCCTATCTTCCCGCCTGTCCAGCCGGCGCCTGCCGCTACCACAGATTCCCGCGAGCACGGCCAGCAGCAAGTCAATGCCGGACACCGCGCCAGGCTCCCTGCCCTGATCGCCACGCTGCCCAGCCCAGACCGCGAGATCGCCCTGCTGGGAATCGTCGCCGGGGTGTCCATCCCAGACATCGTGGCCACCCTGGACCTGACACCGGCCGCAGTCCACCGGGCACTGAGCGCACTGCAACCGGCGGTGACCGCCAATGGCTCCCCACCAGCCGCCCGACAGCGGATAGTGCTGCTGCCGCACGCTCGACTCGGGCCCGCTGACACCCGCCCTGGCAAACGCCGCACAGAGCTCGCCGTTTCGAACCCACCCGAGTTTGCCTCACCTGGCGGTGCCGTCCACCCATGACCGCCGCTGGGGGAGGCACCCACCTCTCCAACTCCACTCCCTTGAGCCCTGACCCCGACAAGGGAGATCACCGGCTGTGGAGGCGAGACGCACTCATCGGCAAGGTTTGACCAGTCTCTTTGCGCAGCCTCGTCGAGGAGTGTGTGGGGAAGGTGACCATCGCTATCGGGTGCCGAGCAGTCGGCGCGCCTCGCGGGCGATTTGCAGGTCTTCTCGGGCGGTGATCACCACGGTCCGGGCGGTCGCTGCGTCGGCGGTGATGTCGCCGTCGTCGTGGACGGTGTCGTTGCGGTGGATGTTGATGGCGAGGCCGAGGAAGCGCAGCCGCTCGACCGCTCGCCGTCGCACCGTGGGCGAGTGCTCGCCCACGCCGCCGGTGAACACGAGCACATCCACGCCCTCGGTTGCTGCGCTCATCGCACCGATGCCGCCCACCAGCCGGTGGGTATAGACGTCGAGGGCGAGCACCGCGGCCGGATCACCGCGATCCGCTGCAGCCTCGACCTCGCGCATGTCGCCGGTGCCGGCCAGTGCGGTGAGCCCGGAGCGCTGCTCCAGCGCCGTGGCGACCTCGTGCGGGCAGAGGTGCTCGTGCTCTTCGAGCCAGAGCACCAGCCCGGGGTCGACGGTGCCCGACCGGGTGGCCATGACCAGGCCTTCCAGCGGGGTGAAGCCCATGGTGGTGTCGACGCTGCGCCCGTCGAGCAC
>JBGSWT010000262.1:0-2345 GCA_041751815.1 Pseudonocardiaceae bacterium | reverse complement strand
GCCCGGCATGGCCTGGACTTGGTCACCGACGAGGGGCTGATCGAGGCGGACAACGTGTTCGAGGGTGCCAAGGTGTCGGTCGGTGCCGGGGTGCTGCGTAACCCGCGGCACTGGCCCAAGCTGCACAACCCCTTCCGGCCGTCCTGGGGCGAGCCGTACCGGGAGATCGCGAGCCGGATGCTCGCCGCGGCGCACCGCGCCCGGGACCGGGCCGCTGGACACGAGGCGGTCTGCGTGTCACATCAGCTACCGATCTGGACCTTGCGCCGGCATCTGGACCAGCGGCGACTTTGGCACGACCCACGGCGCAGGCAGTGCTCCCTGGCGTCGTTGACCAGCCTGGTGTTCGCCGGTGACGCTATGGTCGAGGTGGTGTACACCCAGCCCGCCGGCTGGTCGGACCCGAAGGTGGCCGGGGCATGAGGCGTGCTCTGTTGATCGTCGCTGCGGCCGCGCTGCTGGCCGGTTGTGCTACGGGAACCGATGCGGTGGCCCGTGGTGGAACGTTCGAGTTCGTCTCCCCCGGGGGCAAGACCGACATCTTCTACGACCCGCCGGCCACCCGGGGCGCGGTCGGCGACCTGTCCGGGGACAGCCTCACCGAACCCGGCACGACGGTGTCGTTGGCCGCTTACCGCAACCAGGTGGTGGTGCTCAACGTCTGGGGTTCGTGGTGCGGTCCGTGCCGGTCGGAGGCCGCTGACCTGGTACGGGTTGCAGACGCCACGACGGGTCAGCGCGTGCAGTTCATCGGGATCGACGTGCGGGACAGCCGGCAGGCCGGGGCTGATTTCGCCCGCGACTTCGGCCTGACCCACCCGTCGATCTTCGATCCACCCGGCCGGACATTGCTTGCGCTCAAGGGGATCCCGCGCTCGGTGGTGCCGCTGACCATCGTGCTGGACCGCCAGCACCGGGTCGCCGCCGTACTCTTGCACGCAGTGCAAGCGCAGGACCTGCAATCCGTGGTGCAGCGCATCGCCACAGAGCCCTAAACCCCACCCTGGCGTGTCGGGCTCTCGTGTACACCGTGTACGCCTCACATGCACACTGATCCGCGCGCCCTGGTCACCTGAAATCCGCTACGTTCTCCTTGGTCACGACCTTCACCTCAACGTTGATCCCCGGTGAGACCTGCTCACCTCTGGCAGCCTTGACGGCCTGCTCGACGGCGGTGCGACCGAGAACTTTCGGTTGCTGGGCGATGGTCGCGGTCATCGCGCCCGCCTCGATGGCCGACAGGGCGTCCGGCGTCCCATCGAAGCCGACCACGTGGACATCCTTGCCGGCGCGGTCACCGAGGGCCCTGATCGCGCCGAGCGCCATCTCGTCGTTCTCAGCGAACACCCCGCTGAGCGTCGGATTGGACTGCAGCAGGTTGGTCATCACGTCCAGGCCTTTGGCGCGGTCGAAGTCCGCCGGCTGGGTGGCCACGACCTGGATGGTGGCCGAGCCCTGGATGGTCGCTGAGCTCAGTTCCTTCTCGAAGCCCTGGCCGCGGTCGCGGCTGGCCGAGGTGCCGGGGATGCCCTGCAGGTGCACGACCGCACCGGAGGTGGCTCGCCCCAGCTCGATAGCTGCGAGGCGCCCGCCCTGCACGTTGTCCGAGATGATCTCGGAGGCGACCTTGCCGCCGTCGATCGAACGGTCCACCGAGATCAGCGGGATGTTCGCGTTCTCCGCAGCTTTGGCGGCCGGCGTGGCCTGCGTCGAATCGACCGGGTTGATGATGATCGACTGCACGCCTTGAGTGGCGAAGGTCTGCACCTGGTTGATCTGGTTGACCGCGTCGTTCTGCGCGTCCACCACGACCAGTTTGACGCCGAATTCCGCGGCGGCCTGCCGTGCGCTGTCTGTGACTTGCACGAAATACGGATTGTTCAGGGTCGACACCGCCAGCCCGATCGTGATGCCCCCGATCGTGACGCCGCTGTCGCCACCCGAGCTGCAGGCCGCTGTCAACGAAAGAGCCATCACGGACAATGCGGCGGCGGCTCGTCGGGTCAGTCTCATCGATTATTCCTTCTTTCTGGACTGCGCAGGGTGTCGACAAGGACAGCCAGCGCGATCACTACACCGATCACCACCTGCTGCCAGAACGAGGAGACCTGGAGCTGGTTGAGCCCGTTGCGCAGCACAGCCAGCACCAGAGCGCCGATCAAGGTGCCGGACGCGGTACCGACGCCACCGGATAGCGAGGCGCCGCCGATCACCACCGCGGCGATGGCGTCCAGTTCGTAGCCGATCGCGGCCTGCGGACCCGCCGAGGACAGCCGGCCAGCCAGCATCATGCCGGCCACCGCGGCGAACAGCCCGGACAGCGCGTAGGTCACCAGCTGCTGCCT
>JBGSWT010000261.1:0-10326 GCA_041751815.1 Pseudonocardiaceae bacterium | reverse complement strand
GGGCGACGCCGACCCGGCGGGCAGCCATGAGGAAGACGTCGGGCGCTGGCTTGCCGTGCTGGACGTCCTCACAGGTGACCACGGCGTGGAAGAGTTCGCGCAGGCCGAGGGCGTCGAGCCCGGCGTCGACGAGCACGGCGGCGGTCCCGGAGGCGACCGCGCAGGGCAGCTCGGTGGCGCGGGCGTGACGTACGAGGTCGAGGACTGCGGGGATCGGTGCGAGGGTGCTGGGCGTGGTGGAGGCGACCAGGGTGGCCCGACTGATGGCGACGATCCGTTCGACGGGCAGCGGCGCCGGTGTGGACAGCAGCGCGATCATGTCGCGGATCGGCAGGCCGCAGTGTTCGCGGTACCACTGGTAGTCGACGGTCACGCCGTACGGAACCAGCGCCGCACAGAGGGACCGGTAGTTGCGGGTGGTGGTGTCGGCGAGGGTTCCGTCCCAGTCGCAGATGAGCGCGCGGCAGCCGGTGAGGAGGTCGTGGTCTGGTGTCACGTCGGACCCTGAAGCAGGATGCGGGCGGAACGGCCGTGCGGGTGGTCTGGCAGTCTCGTCACAGCTTGAGGGTCAGTCGGTGATAACGGAGTCAAATCATGATCAAACATGCCACTGCCAGCACTTTTGTCTTTTGCGAGTTTCCCGAGGGGTGGCGGACCGGCCTGATCGAGCACCCGCGGTTGCAGCGATGGATGGTGGTTGGCGGGCACGTCGAGCAGGACGAGACGCAGGCTGAAGCGGCTGTTCGGGAAGCGACGGAGGAGTCGGGCCTGCGGGTGCAGCTGCTGACGTGTCCGTCACCGGTCCTGCCTGCCGGGTATCCGCACAAGCTGGTGGCGCAACCGTGGTGGACCAGTGAGATGGTGGTCCCCGCCGACAACCACCTGGACGAGCCGCACGTGCACGTCGATCACCAGTACGTGGCGGTCGCGGACTCGCCGGTGCCGGTGTCCGACGCGGTGCACCTGTTCGCCTGGTACCGCCAGGATGAGCTGGGGCAGTTGGCGATGTTCGATGACACAAGGCTGCTGGCCGACGCGCTGTTCCCGCAGATCGGCCGGGTGGCTGCGGCGGCTGAGAAGGACAACGCCACACTGCTGCGGGTGCTGTCGGCCGCCGGGCTCACCTGATTCGGACCTCACGGGATGCGGCACCAGTGGCTGTCGATCAGCACGGTCATCGTGTGCGCATGGCGCGGTTGACGTTGGTGGTGTCACGCCTTGCAGGGGCTGTGGCGATCCATCGACCGATGATCTCGACGAGGGAGTCGGCATCGTGGTGGCGGCGGTCGAGCAGCCGCACGTGTTCGGGATCGAGTTCGGCCAGCCGCTCGAACAGCGCGGCGGCACGCAGGTGCACAGCCCACTGGCCTTCGGTGAAGGCGCGGTCGTCGCGGGTTTCCGCCCGCTGCACGGCGGCGTGCAGGTTATCGGTAAGGACGATGGTGAGGTCGGGCAGGGGGCGCCAGCGGGCCGCGGTCTCGAGGATGGACTGGACCGAGTCGACGGCAGCGCGGTCGTCGTCGGGGTTCAGGATCAGCGACTGGTAGATCGCGGTGGAGTGGATGCTGCGGCCCTCGATGACAGTATGCCCAGCGCGCAAGGCGGGCAGTGTCTTCTCGTAGTCATGCATCTTGATGGCAAGCAGCAACAACGTCTCGGACTTCGGATATCCGCCACGCAGGAAGTGTTCGTCACTGGCGGCGGCGGAGAGCGTGCGCAGCAGGCAGCGGCCGAGGTCGCCGTCGCCGTGGCGGTGGGAGAACTCCTCCACCACGACCGGGGGTTCGGCGCCGGCGCCGGTGGTCTCGTCGACGACGCGGCGGGTCATGTAGGTCTTGCCGACGCCGCTGAGCCCTTCGAGAGAGATCAGGCGGCCTCGGCCGAGTATGGAGCCGATGTTGTCGGACATGCGGGTTACCCTCGTGAGTGGTTGGGCGCAAACGCGATGAACGACAGCCCGTGCGGCGCCGCGGTGCTGACGCTCGTGCTGTCGGGGTTGTTCAGGCGAACAGAACGCCTTGCTCAGGTTTGGCGGCCTTGGCCTCGTATCCGGCCAGACCACGCAACTGCCGCAGATCGGCCCAGTCGGACTCGGTGACCATGCGGGTGAACAGCTCGGCGGTGACTTCGACGTCGGCCATCGCGCGGTGCCGGTCGGCTGGGACGGGCACCTTCAGGTGCCGCATGAGGTCGTCGAGACCGTGCCGGGGCAGATCGGGGTAGAGCTTGCGGGCGAGGCGGACAGTGTCGATCAGGCCGATACGCGCGAGGTTGGGGCAGTGCTCGCGGTAGGCGTAGATCAGGTTGGCCTCTGCTGGGGCGTGATGGGCGATGAGCACGTAGGGTCCAGCAGTGAAGCGCTGGTCCAGCGCGGCGAGTACCTCGCCGGCGCAGGGCCGGGCGGCCAGCATGTCCGGAGTGATACCGGTCTGGCCGATGTCGAACGGGGTGAGTTCGGCGTGCCTGGGCGGGCACATCAGCGCTTCCCAACGGGCGCGGCAGGCGAGGGTCCCGTCGACCACGTGCAGGACCTGCACAGCGACCTCGATGGGCTCAGGTGAGGCGCCGGTCGGGGTGGTGTACTCGAAATCGATTACGACTGGGGTGACGTGGGCGAGGTCGTCGATCAGACGCTGGTCCATCGGGTCACCTCCCGCGCGATCGTCTCGGCGTAGTCTCGGATCCGCTGTTCGTCGTCGTCCCTGGTGAGGACCAGGGCCAGTATGCCGTCCAGGAACGCTGCCGCACGCGTGCAGGGTGGCGTGTCGCCTGTGACGAACAGGTGACGCTGGTCCAGCGGTACGAGACCGAAGGTACCGGTGGAGTTGGGGACGCCCAGTTCGGCGAGGTGTCGGGCGAACTCGCGCGGCCGGGGCAGCCGCATCCGCCATAGCGGGGCGTAGTGGTTCCACCGCTGATCGGGCGGTGGATCGAGCGGGACGAACTGCTCGATCCCGGTCAGCAACTGCTGCATCAGCCTGGTCAGGATCATGCGCTGGTCGAGCAGCACGTCCAGGCGAGCCAGCTCGCGGCGGCCGAGTTCGGCCAGCGGACCGGCGAGGCGGAAGTTGTGCGCGACCCGCGAGAGCGGGCGTTGCCCTGCCGGCGGGGTGAGCCAGTGCCCGCGGTAGGCGCGGGCGGTGGCAGCGACATCGGGATCGTCGGTGGTGAGGAACCCACCCTCGTCCGTGGACAGCAGCTTGAGCTTGTGGGTGGAGAAGCAGGCGACGGTGGCCTCTCCTCCGACCTGGCCTCCGCCGACGGTAGTGCCGAGGGCCTGGCAGGAGTCTGCGACGATCGCCAGGCTGTGCTCCGTTGCGAAGCTGCGCAGCCGGACGGCGTCGCCGGCTCGGCCCCACAGGTGCACCGGTAGGACCGCCGCTGTGTGTGCGCTGGTCTTGCGCGCCAGGTCGTCGTAGTCGAAGTCGGTGCCGGTGTCGTCGCAGTCAACGATCACCGGCGTGGCGCCCAGGTGAGTGACCGGAGCGGCGGACATGACCACGGCCACCGCCGGAACGAGGACCTCGTCGCTGGGGCGTATTCCGGCGGCGTAGAGCGCGGTCTGCAGCGCGGTGGTGCCGCTGGAGACAGCCACGACCTCCCCTACGTCCAAGCGGTCGGCGAGTGCGGCTTCGTAGGCGGCGACCTCGTCGCCGCCTAGCACAGTGCTGGTGGTCACCGGGCACCTCCAGGGATGGCGAAGAACCGGTCGAAGTCCTGCACCAGCGGCCACATGCTCACGCAGTCGCGCGAGTACAGGGGGCAGTCGGTGCCGCCGTCGCGCTCCTGCTGCGGGAACAGCTCAGCTGCGGTGACGGTGGTGATCGAGCGCTGCGTCCCGGCCTCGGCGGTGGCGGCGATGCGGTAGCGGGAAGGGCAGTCCCACACCGATCCGTCGGGTTCGATGAACGCCAATTGGTGGCCGCCGAAGCAGCCGTGGACGAGCTGGAGATCGTGCTGAACGACGGAGGAGATCTGCGCCGGGTAGCGCGGGGCGGGCAGCGACAGATCCAGGTCGGCATCATAGATCGCGTCCAGAGCTTCGGTCAGAGCCTGCAGGTCCTCCTCGCGCAGGCTCAGCTCGTGGTGCAGCGGGTGGTCGTTTTCCAGGGAGATCGGCTGGGGGACGAAATAGTCGACGCCCAGCTGCGCGGCCATCGCCGCGGTGGCGGGTAGGCCGGGCAGGGTCCAGCGCGTGATGACGGTGTAGAGCCCGATCTTCGGCGTGCCGTGGTGGGCGCGGTCGGCGACCAGGGTGCTGATGCCGTCGAGGACGTCGCGGTGACCGTGCTTGCGGTTGCGGGCGGGCCGATGCAGGTCGTTGAGGGCGGCATCGGAGGAGTCCAGCGACACTGACACCCCCGACACCCCCGCGTCCAGCAGCATATGGCGGATCTCGGGCCGGTTGAGCGGGATGCCGTTGGTGCACACCGTGACCTCGACCCCGGCGCCGGTCAGGGTGCGGATGACCTGCTGCATCGGCGGCCAGATCAGCGGTTCCCCGCCGGCGAGGAACACCCTCTTGATTCCAGATCTGTCCACAGTGGACAGAAATCGAGTGATGTCTGCGAGGTGGAGGTCGCCTTGGGGAAGGTGGGATAGCTGGCCGGGTTGGGTCGGCGGTGCTTCCCGGTGCTCTTCCAGGGTTCCGAAGTAGCAGTAGTCACAGCTCAGGTTGCATGGGCTGCGCGGTGCCCACAGCACGGTCAGGTTGCGGGGATGGGGCATCAGCGGGCACCTCCCGCTGCGGCGAGTACGAGATACTGCAGTTCGTCGAGGAGCTCCCCGGTGTCGTGGCCATCCCGGGCGATGACGCGGATTCGTTCGGGGTCGTGTTCGGCCTGGCGCTGGTACAACCGCGTCACGCGATCGACCAGTCTCCGCTGGTCGGGAGTGAGTGGGCTGCCTTCGCGCTGCTGCCACCGCCTTGCACAGGACTCCGGGTCGTCGGTGATCAGCATCGTGAGATCCGGCAGTGGCCGCCACGGGAGCACCGTGGTGTGGATCTGCTGTACCAGCTCCCACGCGGCCTCGTCGCGCTCGTCGTCGGTTCCAGAGTAGGTGTCGAGGCCGTTGGTCATGATCGCGGCCTGGTAGACGGCGACGGTGTCGACGCCTCGGTCCTCCAGCACGATTCGGGGTGGCTCGGGGAGCCGGTCGACGAGTTCGTGCTCGCGGACCTTCAAGGCCAGCAGGGTGAAGGTCTCGGTAAGCGGGTGACCGGTGCGCAGGAACGCATCGCCCGCCGCTGCGAGCGCTCCCATCACCTGGGCGACCACCTGGTCGTCGCTGGCGTCGCTGAGTTCGCGCAGGAGGCAGCAGTCCGTGCCCAGCCGCGCGGCCAGCGCGGTGGCGAGGTGGGTCTTGCCTATGCCGTTGGGGCCTTCCAGGCATACCCACAGCGGGCGTGCCGGGGCGGTGCCGTCGTTGAGGTCTGCGGGGTAGTCGTGGATGGTCACGCGGCCCTCCGGGAGCAGACGTAGAGGATCTCGGTGGCGGCGTCGTCCAAAGTGGTGGCGACGACAGGTCCGAGCAGGGCATCCGGGACGGCGTCGCGCAGCCGCCGGTAGAAGACGGCGACGTCGGCGCCGAAGCGGGCGGCGATCGCCGCTTCGGTGGCTTGCTGTGTCAGCGGCGGCAGGATGCCGACGACCTCGTGTACCACCAGGCCGAGCTCGTCGAGGACGTCGACGAGCTCCTCGTGGCTCCACTCGTAGACGTGGACGCGGTGCTGCAGCTTGCGCGGCAGCGGGCCGGGGGTGTTCGGGGTGGACAAGTAGAGCCCGCCCTGTGGCGCGAGGGCGGTGGCCGTGTGGCGCAGGCTGGCGATGCCGCGGTCGCGCGGCAGGTGCTCCAGCGCCGAGGTGTAGACCGCGACATCGAACAGCCCGAGGTGGGCCGGCCAGTCCTTGCTAACGTCCACCTGGTGGAAGTCGATCTTGAATTGCGTACCGAACTCACGGTCCAGGTAAGCGCGGCGTTCGTAGGCCTCGACGAGGTTACCGGGGCTGATGTCCAAGCCTGTGTAGCTGTCGATGTCATGCTGGTAGCAGTAGAGCACAGGGAGCTGCAAGCCTCGACCGCAGCACACATCCAGCACCCGGTCTCCTGTCTTGCATCGCTGTGCAATGAACAGCCGCTGCAGGTAGTTCATGATGCCGGTTGGCTTGACCTCACCACGGCTGAGTGCGACGTAGAAATCATCCATCTGGTTGATCGAGTATGGACCGATCATGGGTGTGCCGGGACGGGTCCGGTACTCCTCTCCGAGTTCGACCTCGGCCGTGGTGGCGTTCTCGGTGAATGCGTCGAGAGCGGTACCGATATACTCGGAGCTGTCGTTCACGAGGTCTCCCAGGGAAAGCGGACCCAGCCGGTACACGTGGTGGCGAGGTAGTCGTGCACCTGACGTGGGTCCTGGGTGTTAGCGGCGGACCAGTTGGTGGTGTTGACCACGACGACCGCGCGCCGCAGGCGCCCGGCGGTCATGTTGATCAGTTCGGCGGCGGTGACCGCGGTGCGCCCGGATCCGGCGACGTCATCGACCAGCAGGACGTCGGCGCTGTCAAGCGATCCCAGGGAAGCCGGATTGGTGACCACCGGCCGCTCGGTCTTGGCGGCGTTCGGGGTATCGCTGGTGGTGTGGGTGACTTCGATACAACGCACATCACGGACACCGAGGCGGTGGGCGAGCATCACAGCGGGGACGAGGCCGCCGCGCAGGATGCCGACCACGATATGTGGAACGCTATCCTGCCGGATCTGCGCGGCGAGGACCGCGATGTGGTGGTCCAGGTCTTGCCAAGTCAGGTCGAGCGCGATGCCAGGGTCCGTCACGCCGCTCACCTCGCTCCGGTGAGGGTGTGCAACCGGGTGCTGAGGTTCCAGCCACGAGTGATGACGGGGCCCTGTAGCGCATCCATCCCGTCGAGGACCTGCTCGCGGGTGGTGCCTTCGGGCATCACCCACACCGGGTCCAGGCAGTACTCGTCGACCAAGCGAGCGATCTCGTCGAGGTCGCGGTCGACGTTGGTGACGACAAACTTGAACGCGACCCGGCAGGTGGCCGTGAGCGCGGCCAGCGCTGGCGGCACGATCCTCCGGGCGTATTCGACGCCGGAGTTGGCCAGCTTGGGGCTCACCACCCATAGGTCCACCAAGTCCACCAGCGCAGGGTCGGGGATCTGGGTGCCGTTGGTCTCGACCTGCACCCGCACATGCTCGGGAACTCCTTCGGCGAGGTCGGTCATCGCAGACTGCTGGAGCATCGGTTCGCCACCGGTGATGACCATCAGATCGACATCGCGAGCGGTGACCCAAGCAGCGAGCTTGGCCACCGGGACGCGCTTGCTGACTTCCTTGGGCACGTACTGGGTCCAGTCCCAGGTGTATCGGGTGTCGCACCAGGTGCAGGTGAGGTTGCAGCGGGAGAACCGACAGAACACGCAGCGCTGCCCGACCAGCGGGCCTTCACCCTGGAAAGATTCGAACTGCTCGGCGAGGATCGCGGTGCCCTCGACACGATTAGGCAGCAGCGGGAGATCGGTCATCGCTCACCGGTCCTCTCCCACAGCGCGGAACTGCTGTTGGTCTCCGACACCTGGACCGAGACCAGACGGCCGTGGATCTTCGGCTCGACGTTGTCAATGAACCACTGACCGAGGTGCCAGGCCAGCAGTTCACTGGTGGGGTGCATGTCGATCCGGTCGTTGAGCAGTCGGTGATCGAGGGCTGTCGTGAGGTAGCCACCGAACGGGGCAAGCTCGCCGAAGTCGGTTATGAACCCGTACTCGTCGAGCTGGTCGGCGGTCAGTCGGAGCGTCACGTCATAGTTGTGGCCGTGGTTGCGGCTGCACTTGTGAGTCTCGGGCAACAGCCGAAGTTCGTGGCTGGCATTGAAGCCGAAGGACTTCGAGATCGTGAACCGTCCGGTCGTGAAGGGAACGTCTTGTGCTGTCACGGATTTACCTCGTTCGCGGACACTCGCGGTGCAGGCGCCACGGCAGTGGGGCCGCATACCAGGGGATGTCGTCGCGGTGCTTGTTGATCTGATCGGTGCGAGTGGCAGAATGGGCGCCTTTACTGTACGTAGCCATCGACTGGTCACGAACTCAACCGCCTTCCCGACTCGTTGAGTCTGGTGAGGTTCTGGGGCTGAGCAGAGCCCTGTCAAGGCTCCGGTTCAACCTCCCAGGACACCACCAGGGGCTCGGACCGGCCGGGCGACGTAGTCGCGCCTCTCCGGGGAGGGCGGCGCGGTCCACCCACTTGCGTCAAGGGGGAACGCAGTGGTTCGCCCGGCCGGTGGCGGTTCACTCGAACCGCTGACCTTACAGTATCACTTACACGTAAGATGTCATGTAGTCCGATCGTGTGGTTGCTGCTCGGCGCGGTAGAGCAACTTGTAACACTGTGTGTCACATCGTCCGCAGGGTGCTGTAACAGCACGTTCACGGTGATCGAAAGGTAGGGCACGTGCCGCAAGATCGAAGAGACCCCTCAGCGTTGGCCTGGCTGGTCGGAACCGAGCTGAAGAACGCTCGCCTCCGCGCGAACTTCTCGCAGAAGAAGGCCGGTGCGGTGCTGGGTGTCAGCCACGCCACGATCAGCTACATGGAAGCTGGGACGACGGCCCAGGAGCCAGCCAAGGTCACCAAACTGTTGCGGCACTACGGCTGCGACCTGGCGCACGCCGACCGGTTGGCACGCCTCGCTGGAAGCTACTCTGACAAGGGCACTTGGTGGGCCGACTTCAAGGACGTCGTTGCCGACTGGTTTGCGACGTTCGTCGGCCTGGAAGGACTGGCCCAAGCGGAGTTCGTCTGGGAGCCGCTGGCTCTGCCCGGTATGGTTCAGATCCCCGAGTACGCGGAGGCGCTGCTCATCAACCACCTCCACGTCGCTCCGGCGGAGGTGCCGCAGGTCGTGAACCTGCGTGCTGCTCGGCAGAAGCGCCTGATCGACGACGAGCCGCTACACTACAGCACGGTCATCGAGGAGAGAACCCTCGACCGCATGGTTGGTGGTCCGGAGGTGATGCGGCGCCAGCTTGAGCACCTGCTCGAACTGAGCAAGCTCCAGAACGTTGACCTGTTCGTCATGCCGGAGGCAACCGCTGTGCACGACGGTTTGGACGGCGAGTTCACTCTGCTCGACTTCGACATGGCTCAGAGCGTCGCCTACATCGAGTTTCAGGACGGTACGGTCTACGTGCAAGACCAAGATCGAGTGGCGAAGTACGATTTGACCCGAAAACGAATGAGCAACGCCGCTACGGCGCCGATCGATGAGGCCATCACATCTCGCCTTCACCGACTCGTGGTTGAATAACTTTGGAGGACTCTGACATGACCAAGCCTGGGCAGCTCAACTTCCAGGCCAGCTCCTACTCGAACACCGGAGGAGGCTGTGTTGAGTCTGCACCGCACTGTGACGGCGTTATCGTACGGGACAGCAAGGATCCGCAGGGGCCGCAGCTGGAGTTCACCCACACTCAGTGGGCTCAGTTCCTGTATGAGGTGAGGAGTGGCCTCGAGTGCGCGAACGGCGCCGTCACGACGAATACCGGGGAGCTGGAGCGGAACTTCAACGGACGGACCGTGCTGACCTGCTGGCACCTGCACGCGGTCAGCACTCCCATCGTCCTGCACTTTACCGGTCGCGAACAGGAGGCCTTCCTGCTCGGGATCACGGACCGCGAGTTCGACTACCCCGAGACAGCCGCAGCGCTGCTGGGGTTCAGTCGCTTAAGTCTCGACTGCTCGTCAGTAAGAGAGAAAGGGGCTACCGGTCAGCCGGGCAGCCCTGTTGAGAGGTGATGGTTGTGGTGGCTCGCCACCGGAGTGTGGTGTGCGGCTGAGCGGGGTCGAGCGGGTATGTCGCCGAGAACCTGTACGGCCTCGTCGATCTCGAGGCTACCGACAGGCCAGATGGCGTAGATACACGACCCTCGGCGTGTCAGCTGGTGGTAGACGCCGTGTCGACGAAGACTCAGAAACCCGTCGGCCTCACTCTGTGCAGATGCAGCACAACGTGATCAATCTGCCGTCTCGACCAGCAGCTCGGCCATAGCCGCCATCTTCGGCAGGCGGCACACGCACAGACGCCAGCGTGCGAACCCCACCCCACCCCACCCCACCACGAGCACCGATCGTTTCCCGAGCGGCCCACGACGCGTCATCCAGCGCACACCGCGGGTGAGTCCAGGTCGGTGATCGTGACGGCTGTGACTGTACAGCCGCTGTTCGCAGCTACCGTTCCCGCCGCGGTCAGGGTCGTCCGCACGCTGGCGACCCTCGGCGACTCCACCGCCGCCGGGCTCGGTGA
>JBGSWT010000260.1:0-1854 GCA_041751815.1 Pseudonocardiaceae bacterium | reverse complement strand
CGACGGCCAGTGGACGGGTCGCCGGCGGCCCCAGCAGCTGCATCTCGGGGGCGCCGGCACTCTCGACGAGCTCGCGCAGGGAGGGTTCCGGCAGCACGGCCTCGAGCAGGCCGGACAGATGGGCAGATGTGGTCGGTAGCGCGGTCGCTACGGGCACCGTGGTGAGCCTTTCGGGTGCAGAGGTGGTCGACGCGTGGTCGACACAGAACAGACCCCTGCCCGGGACGCAACCGGCGCACTGGGGCCGCAACACCCACGATACCGACTGGCTCGCCCCTGGGCCGCCGAGGGCACGCTCTACGTGCCCGAACGCCGCCGCATTAGGTGCCGAGCTCGACGATCTCGGTAATCAGATCGCAACGTAGCGTTGTATGCTGAAGGCGATCGATCTCTTATCCAACTGCATTACGGCGTGTCTTCTGGTACTGCGCCCGGGCCAGAACTAGCGATTTCCTAGCAAATAAATGTAATGGTGAGGTGGGGGTAATGGCGATCGATGGAAGGTGGACGCGTTCGGACCACTCGGTCGGCCCGACATGACGAGCATCGTGCTCGGCGACGACCACGCGGTCTTCGTGGAATCGCTGGTCTCCGTGCTGGTCGGCGCCGGGTTCCGGGTGCCGGCGGTAGGCCGGAGTCTGGCCGGGACCATCGAAGCGGTCCGTCATCACCGGCCGGATGTCTGTCTCCTGAGCCGTCATTTCTCCGATGGCGATGGAGTGGCCGCAATCGGCCATATTCTCGTGGTAAGCCCGGCGACCCGCATACTCGTGCTCACGGTCGAGGGTGATACCGACGCGATGCGCCGCGCCGTGCGGTTGGGAGCCGCCGGCTATGTGGATAAAACATGGGGCATTCGCAAGCTGGTCCAGGCACTCCAACGGGTCGTCAACGGGGCAGTCGTCCTGGATGCGCCCCGGGCGACCTCTGGGCGATCCGACATCTCCGATGCGCGCCGGCTCGCTGCGCACCTGACGGCCCGTGAGAGGGAATGTCTCGCGCTGCTCGTCGAGGGCCTCGACACCCGTGCGATGACCCTACGGCTAGGCGTTTCGACCACCACGGTACGAAGTCACGTGCAGGCGCTGCTGACCAAACTCGGAGTGCACTCGCGGCTGGAGGCTGCCACCTTCGCCGTGCGCTACGACCTGGTCGATCACAATCAGCATGGTCCGGACGGCCGCATCAAGACGGGATAGTCGTGAGTGGGGCGATGCGGCTGGGGGTGGTTCGCGGTGTCAGTCCGGTCCGGGTGCTGCTGGTCGACGACCACCAGATGCTGACCGAGGCGCTCGCGGCCAGGCTGTCCACCACGCCCGACATCGTCGTTGTCGGGCACTGTGCGACGCGAGATCCCCATCCAGAGGTGCTGGCCACCGTGGCGCGCCCCGACGTCATTGCCATCGAGGTCACGCTGGCCCGCGATGCGGCCCCGCTGCTCGCGCTGTTCCGCACGGCGTGGCCGCCCGCACACTTCGTGATCCTGACCGCCAGCCGCGACCCGGAACAGGCCGTCGAAGCCGCTCGGGCGGGAGCCGTCGGGTGGGTATCGAAGGAGTCCTCGATCGACGCCCTCACGTATGCCCTGCGGTGCGCCAGCCGTGGATACGCGTGCTTTCCTCCAGAACAGCTCGGCCGCGTTCTGCGGGAGCTGCGAGCCGACGTCGGGCGGGCACAGCGCCGTGACGGACCGCTGGACTCGCTGACCTGTCGTGAGCGCGCCGTGCTGATGTGCCTGGTGGAGGGCCGCCGTCAAACGGAGATCGCCGACGAGCTCGGGTTGTCGGCGAACACGGTGCGAACCCACACCAACAAGATCTTCGCCAAGCTCGGCGTGCACAGCCGGCTGGAGGC
>JBGSWT010000259.1:0-3042 GCA_041751815.1 Pseudonocardiaceae bacterium | reverse complement strand
GGGGGTCGGATGCGCAGCCGGACGGCGATCGGTCGCCGCGGTGCCCCACCCGCGACCGATGAGCGGTGAGCCCGGCCATTCCAACCGGCCGGGGGCCGGTTGCGTAGCCTCACCGGTCAGCGATCTGGGAGGCAACGTGGCGGCGGGCAACACCCTGTACTACGGCGACAACCTCGACGTGCTCCGCAAGCACATCCCGACTGGGTCTGTCGACCTGATCTACCTCGATCCGCCGTTCAACTCGAACCGCAACTACAACGTCATCTTTGGCCACCACGCGAACGCTGCTGACGACGCTGCGCAGATCCAGGCGTTCGGGGATACATGGGTGTGGACTCCGACGACTGACGAGCAGTATGCGGGTTTGATGAATGGTGAAGTGCCGCTCAAAGTGGCTGACGCTCTCGGCGCCATGCGAACTCTCATTGGCGAGAACGACGCGATGGCCTATCTGGTGAACATGGCCCCACGGCTGGTCGAGCTCTACAGGGTGCTCAAGCCCACCGGCACGCTTTATCTCCATTGTGACTCGACGGCAAGCCACTACCTAAAGATGCTGCTCGACGCCTTGTTTGGGCCAGATCAGTTCGTCAATGAGATCATCTGGCAGCGGGCTCACACGATCAAGGGGAACGCTGGCCAGGGTTCGAGGCATTACGGGCGAACTACCGACACGATCCTCTTCTATTCGAAAAGCGACCAGCACACGTTCAATCAGACCTACACGCCGTACACGGAAGAGTATCTGAAGCGCTTCAAGGCCATCGACCCTGTGACGGGTCGGCAGTACCGGACGGTGAGCATGATCGGCCCGGGCGGGGCGGCGAAAGGAAACCCGTTCTACGAGGTTCTGGGCGTCAGCCGGTTTTGGCGTTACTCGAAGGAACGGATGCAGGAACTCATCGACGCGGGCATGGTCGTCCAGTCGAAGCCGGGCGCCGTACCTGAGCGAAAGCAATACCTGGACGAGGGCAAAGGGTCGGCCGTTCAGTCGTTGTGGACTGACATCGTCGAGATCAACCCAATGGCCGCTGAGCGCCTTGGCTATCCGACTCAGAAGCCTGTCGCGCTGCTGGAGCGGATTATCAGCACCAGTAGCAACGAAGGTGATGTGGTCTTGGACCCGTTCTGCGGGTGCGGTACGACCGTCGATGCCGCGATTCGCCTCAACCGTCGGTGGCTCGGTATCGACATCACCTACATTGCGATCGACCTGATTGAGAAGCGTCTGCGCCACGCGCACGGCGAGAGCATCCGGGCGACCTACGAGATCCGAGGCATTCCGCGGGACATCGGTGGGGCACAAGCGCTGTTTGCTCAGTCGCCGTTTGACTTCGAGCGGTGGGCGGTCTCTCTCGTGAACGCACAGCCGAACGAGAAGCAGGTCGGTGACAAGGGTATCGACGGCGTGGCGCGGTTCCCGGTGGACGCCAAGGGCGGACTCGGGCGCGTCCTCGTGTCAGTGAAGGGCGGCAAGACTGTCGGCCCGCAGTTCGTACGCGACCTGCTCGGCACGGTGGAGTCGCAGAAGGCGCAGATGGGTGTGCTCATCACGATGGCCGAGCCGACCAAGGGCGTGATGGACGCCGTCAACCATGGCGGTACGTACACGCTGCCGGTCAACGGCCAGACCTACCCTCGCGTGCAGACGATCACGGTGGCCGAGCTGCTGGACGGGAAGCGCCCGACGATGCCGCTGACGCTGCTGCCGTACATCCAGGCGGCGAAGCGAGTGAAGGCCGACGCGCCGGAGGGTCTGTTCTGAGGGCCGCTCTACAGCAGGTTCTGCCCACGGAGGATGCGCGCGACGTGCTCCGGCGCCATGCCCTGCTCGATCACCCGGTCCCGGATGGTCTCGCCGCGCACCCTGACTGGCAGGTGCTCGGGGCGGATGCCGTGTTCGCGCAGCACGGAGGCGAGCAGGGCGTCGTCGAAGCCAAGCCCGCCGACCGACCACCACGCGGCGGCATCGCTCTCGCCGAAGTAGTGCTCGCCGGTCCACACCGCCGCGATCTGCTGAGCGTTTTCGCGTGCGATTCCGGGCCGGTGCCTTTCGGCGGCAGCCGCGGTGCCGGTCAGGGGTGGTTCCTTGACCTTGTGCGACATGTCGCGCCAACGCGGCTTCGCACCGAGGTTGCGGGCGATCGTCGCTGTGCCAGGGTCGGCGTAGATCCGGTCCGCGGGTCCGCTGTGCCTTGCGCGGAGCGCCTGGTACTCGAAGTCCTCCTCCTCCGCGCGGCGGATGAGTTCGAGCCGCCGGAGCTTGTCGGCGTGGGCCTCACGGAGCCGGTCGGCGTTGCTCGGGCTGATCTCGCAGTCCGACCCGCGGGCGTAGACCTGCTGGGCGTTGCATAGGTCGTACATCGAGGGGATGGTGCGGCCGAGTTCGGCGGCGAGTTCGGCGACGGTGACGTTGGTCCGCTGTTCGCGGGGGCGCTGATCGCGCATTGGTCTACCTCTTGGTCATCTTCGGACCGATGAGCGGGGCGGACGGGCCGCTTCTGGCGGCACGCCCTCCAGGGAGGCTCCGCTCAAGCAAGCATTCTAACCGGTCCGCGGCCGATTGGAGCGAACATGTGTTCGGTGGTGTGTCGCAGCGCAGCAGGACCCGCGCGGGCACGGCGGGCGCTGCTGCTGGCCGGGCGATGCCGGGCCGGTGCACGACCGATCGAGGGGGCCGGTGACAAGCGGGACGACGTGCGCCCATGGCGGCACTACGCGTAGTCCGACGTCCGCAGCAGCTCGGGTAACACCGGCGTGCCGTGCCTCGATCTAACTCCTGATAACCTTCCTTATCGGGAGCTAGAACGGGGGTCGGACATGATCACTACGGGTGCCGAGCTGGTGCCAGTCGACGGTGCCCGCGTGGTCGTCGGACACACCGACATCGACAGGTCCGTCTCTAACGCGACCAGGGCGCGGATCATCGACGCCGTGCCCGCCAACACCAGCGTCGCCTACGCGCGGCAGTGGACCGCGTTCACTGCCTGGACCGCCGAGCACGGACGCATCGCGCTCCCGGCCACGGCCGAGACGCTGGCG
>JBGSWT010000258.1:0-2306 GCA_041751815.1 Pseudonocardiaceae bacterium | reverse complement strand
CTCGCCGAGCACCCGGCAGGCAGACTCGGGATGCGGATGGGTTCCGCTGGGTGGGTCGCAACGTAGCGTGACGAACCGATCGATATCGCGGCCCTGCACAGCGATGATGAGGAAGGTTTCTTGCGCTGCGGTGGCCGTGGTCGCGGTGGCAGCAGGTGCGCGTATCGTCGCCGCGGCGATCAACCCTACCCCCACGGACAACATCATCTTGTTCCGGGGACGCATACCTCACGGTCGCATATCCAGCGCCGCCCGGCGACCACGAATTTGTCAGGGGTCGGTGCCAGACTGGGGATGTGACCGTAGCTGTCTGCGAGCCCGTGCAGGTGGTGTCGACTCGTCTCTACGACCTGCGCGATGCCGGCACAATTGTGAGCCGTTGGCACCGGCCCACCAGACCCGTCCGTTTCCGCTGACCATCTGTCTGCACTTGATCATCCGGTCTGCAGCCGGGGCGAACAGGCGCGGCGTTCGGCTAAACCAAGGTGACGGCCGTCTGCGATAGAGATAGCGTGATCGGATCTCACTATGGTATGCACCGGTGGTGTTGACAGCCTTGGTGCTGGCCTGCGTTGGTGTGCTGGCCTTAGCAGGTTGTGAGTCCGCTGCTGCACCACCATCGGTGGTGCAGACAGACCGGGCGGCGTTTCGCGACCTCTATCGGGAATTGGTGGAGACCAATACCACCGCCTCGGTCGGCGACTGTACCTTGGCCGCGCAGAGGATGGCCGACCGCCTGAAGAAGGCCGGTTATCCGGACAGTGACCTCAATGTCTTCGTTCCGCCGGGCCATCCGAAGGACGGCGGCTTGATCGCTACCCTGCACGGGACCGACCCAGCGAGCAAAGCGATCTTGTTGCTGGCTCATATCGATGTGGTCGAGGCCAAGGCGGAGGACTGGGGTCGTGATCCGTTCAAGCTGGTCGAGGACAACGAATACTTCACCGCTCGCGGTGCCAATGACGACAAGGCCATGGCCGCGATCTGGGTCGACAGCCTGATTCGCTACCGCGTGGAGGGATTCAAACCCAAACGCGATATCAAGGTTGCGTTGACGTGTGGCGAGGAAGGTGCCGGGCAAGTTAATGGCGTCGAGTGGCTGATGCAGAACCACCGGGATTGGATCGACGCCGCTTTCGCCCTCAATGAAGGGGCTATCGGCACGTTGGATGATCAGAACAACCGAGTATTCTTGGAAATCCAGGCCGGCGAGAAAGTGGCTCAGGATTTTACGCTGCAAACCACGGATCCCGGTGGGCACAGCTCACAGCCTGGGCCGGTCAACGCCATCCAAACTCTGAGTGCCGCGCTGGCCCGGCTCAATGCGTTCGCTTTTCCGGTGCAGCTCAATGAAGTAACCCGAGCTCACTTCGATCGGCGGAGCGAACTGACCGGCGGTGCCCCCGGTCAAGCCATGAAGGCGCTAGTCAGCAACCCCAATGACACTGCGGCGGCAGCGACCCTGTCGACGACACCGCTCTACAACGCGATGATGCGCACCACCTGTGTGGTAACCAAGATTCAGGGCGGACACGCCGCGAATGCTTTGCCGCAGCAAGCCCAAGCAAATGTGAACTGCCGGATCTTTCCCGGCACGCCGGGCGCCGAAGTGCGCCAGACCCTCCTCAACGTCGTGAACGACCCCAAGGTCACGGTCGAACCGGTTAAACCGTACACCGCGGCCGCGCCGGTACCTCCACTGTCGGAGGCAATCCTCATGCCCGTCCGGGAAGTGTCGTCGAAGATGTGGCCGCAGGTCCCGCTGCTACCGACCATTTCGGTAGCAGCTACCGATGGTAAATATCTCAACCAGGAAGGTATCCCTACCTATGGCTTGAGTGGCAGATTCTTTCGTCCCGGTGACCACCATAACCACGGTCTCAACGAACGCATCCCAGTCCGTTCGCTCTACGAGGCGCGTGACTTCCTTTACGAGATAACGAAGCTGTACACCAACGCCTCGTGAACCGGGCGTTTTACATCAGGCCAGGGACGGACCTGCGCGAAGGTGCACTGAAGTGGTGAGCCGACGATGCGGCTGTCGCGAGTCGACGCCGCGCTGACCGGGCCTGCGGGTACCACGGGCTGGCTCGATGGCTACGTGTGCGCGTGCCGCCACAAACAATCCGTCCCAGCCACCGCGCCGCGCGCTTGGCCTTCACGCCATGCTACTGAGCAGAGGCTGCATACAACCAGAGCACCGCCAGGTCACGGCGCAGCTGGGACCGGTCGTGGGCGGTCTCCGGGACGGTGCCGCACGTCGGGCCGGCGGCCGTGCCCGCTGCGAGGAGCGCGCTGTCGGCGAG
>JBGSWT010000257.1:0-4233 GCA_041751815.1 Pseudonocardiaceae bacterium | reverse complement strand
CATCTCAGGTCTCCTGTCCGTGCGGATGTCCCGGCGCCTGCGTTACGAAGTCGTCCGGGAAGATGTCGATCAGCTGCTTCACAAGGTCGACCGCAGAGCTGAAGCCGAGATTGGGAACGGGGTGGTAATGCACCTGACCGTCGTTGGTCACTCCCAGGTGGCCCTCGATGGTGACGCCGTCTACCTCAATGTGGTACGTCGTGCGAACGACGATCCGGTGCCCTCGATAGGTTGCTTCACGGACACTCTCCATGGCCCCGCCGTGGTGCCCATGCGGGGGTGGTCCGTGCCTGCGCACACTCTCCACCAACGACTGAGGGTCCATAGCCTGAGCGAACTCGGTTTTCTTCATCGCGTATCACGCCCTTCACCTTCGCTTCTAGGACAGGTCGGCGCGGTTCCAGCCGCGGCGGTTCTGGCCTGGCGGAACGGCTGCCTGGGCCGTCAGCCACAGGAGTTGCCACACCGGCCCTCTGATACACCGTCAGGCTGAAGATGCCCTAGATGGACCCACGACCGTGCCCCCCAACAGCTCTCCCGTCGAGTTCGGGAAGTAGGGAGCGGCTGGAGTGGGTGTTGGTGGCGAGCGGGGGGTTAGCCGGTGCGGGCGGCTAGGTAGGTGGTGACGGAGGCTAGGGCTTCTCGGGCTGGACCGGGGGGCAGGACCGCGAGTTCGGCGCGGGCGGAGTCGGTGTAGGAGCGCAGGGACCGCACCGCCCGATTGAGGCCCGGCGAGCTGCGCAGCAGCTGCAACGCCTCGGCGATCAGGGCGTCATCGGTCAGCGGGCCGGCCAGCAGCACACCGAGCCGCTCGACGCCCGGAGAATGCTCGGCCAGCGCGTAGAGCATCGGCAGGGTGCGGACGCCCTCGCGCAGGTCGGTCCCCGGCGTCTTGCCGGACTGGGCAGCCGGTGAGGCGATGTCGATGATGTCGTCGGAGATCTGAAACGCGGTGCCGATCTTCTCGCCGAAGCGGCGCAACGCGTCGATGCGCTCCTGGGAAGCGCCGGAGAACATCGCGCCGAAGCGGCCCGCGGTGGCGATGAGCGATCCGGTCTTCTCCGCGACCACCGCCAGGTAGTGCACCACCGGGTCGGTGTCGGGGGCGGGCCCCAGGGTTTCGCGCATCTGGCCGGTGACCAGCTCGGCGAAGGTGCAGGCGATGATCCGCACCGCGTCCGGTCCGAGGTCGGCAACCAACCGGGAGGCGTGCGCGAACAGGAAATCGCCGGTGAGGATGGCGACCGTGTTGTCCCATCGAGCGTTGGCGCTCACCGCCCCGCGCCGCATGGTGGCCTCGTCCATCACGTCGTCGTGATAGAGCGTGGCGAGATGCACCAGCTCCACGACCGCGGCCGCGCGTACCACGTCCTGGGTCTGCTCGGGTCCGCCTACACGCCCGAACTGCGCGGCGAGCAGGGTGAACAGCGGACGGAACCGCTTGCCTCCGGCGTCGACCAGGTGCAGTGAGGTCTCGGTGAGGAAGCGGAACTCGCTTTTCACCTCCCGGTGCAGCAGCTCCTCAACCTGCGTCAAGCCCTGCTCCAGGGCGGCGCGCAGCGCCGGATCGGCCAGCTCCACGCCGGCGACCTGCTCGGATGTCGATCTACTCATCACCAGATCAGGAGGCGAACACGCCGAGCGTGGCCCAGTCAAGGGCGAAAGTGGGCAACACCCCGAGCAGCAGGGTGACCACCACGCCTAGTGTGATCGCGGCGGTGGTGAACGCTCCGGGCACGCTCACCGTCGGGCCGTCGGGGGCCGGTTCGCTGAAGTACATCAGCACCACCACCCGCAGGTAGAAGAACGCGGCCACCGCGCTGGCCACCAACGCCACCACCACCAGCGGCGCCATCCCATCCGCCACCGCCGCGCTGAAGACCGCGAACTTGCCGGTGAAACCACTGGTCAGCGGAATGCCGGCAAGCGCGAACAGCAGGAAGGCGAAGACCGCGGCGGTCAACGGCGAGCGTTTGGCCAAGCCGGCCCACTGCGACAGGTGGGTGGCCTCACCGTCGGCGTCGCGCACCAGCGTGATCACACCGAACACCGCCAACGTGGTGAAGCCGTAAGCGAGCAGGTAGAACATCGTGCCGGACAGGCCTGCCTCGGTCAGCGCAATCGCCCCGACCAGCAGGAAACCGGCATGCGCCACCGAGGAGTAGGCGATCATGCGCTTGATGTCGGTCTGGGTCAGGCCCAGCACCGCACCGATCACCATCGAAACGATCGCGACGCCCCACAGCAGGCCGCGCCACTCCCAGCGGGTGCCCTCGAAGCCCACCGTCAGTACCCGCAGGATGCCACCGAAGGCCGCGACCTTGGTGCACGCCGCCATGAACGCCGTCACCGGCGTCGGCGCACCCTGGTAGACGTCCGGCGTCCAGGTGTGGAACGGCCCTACCGAGCCCTTGAACAGCAGCCCGACCACCAGCAGCGCAAGCCCGCCGAGCAGCAGAGTGTCCGACCGGTCGGTGCCGACCGACGCCTCGGCGATCGCAGAAAGGGTCACCGAGCCGGCGTAGCCATACAGCAGCGCCACCCCGTACAGGAAGAAAGCCGAGGAGAACGCTCCGAGGAGGAAGTACTTGACGGCCGCCTCCTGGGACAGCAACCGGCGGCGCCGAGCCATCCCGCACATCAGGTACAGCGGCAGGCTGAGCACCTCAAGTGCGACGAACATGGTGAGCAGGTCGTTGGCTGCGGTGAAGACCATCATCCCGCCGAGCGAGAACAGGAACAGCGGGAAGACCTCGGTCTGCATCGGGGTCTCCGTCACGGTCCCCGCCGAGGTACCAGAGATGCTCCCGCCCTGCGCGCGATCCTGCGCGGTACCCGGACGGACCGCAGCGTCGGCGGTGAAGGCACCCCCGGGTTCGACCGTCCGATCCGCGATGAGCAGCATCGCTGCCAGCCCCAGCGCCAGCAGCGTGCCCCACAGGAACAGGGCGGGGCCGTCGACGGCCACCGTCCCGGCCAGCGTCACGACGTCCCCGGTGTCGCCTCGGGAGAACGAGTAGATGTGCACGCCCAGCACTGCACCGGCCGCCCCCAACGTGAGCAGCGACAGCCCCACCTGGGCCGACCACCGCGCCGAGCGGGGCACGAACGCCTCCACCAGCACGGACATGCACGCCATCCCGAGCACTACCAGCAGCGGAGCGATCGCCCCATAATCCACCGCAGGCATCTGCACCTGCGGAACCTGACTCAGAAGTCCCCCCAGCAATGCACCGTCGAGCACCTCAGTTGCCTCCCTGCTCGACCACCGGGTCGGTCAGGCCGACCTCGGTGAGCGTGGCCCCGACCGAGGGGTTGATCACATCCAACACCGGCTGTGGATAGAACCCGAGCAGCAGGATGAGCGCCACCAGCGGCGCCAGCACAGCGATCTCGCGGATCGACAGATCCGGGAACCGCTCGCGCTGCCGCTGCGCCGCCACTTCTGGTGCCATCGCGGTCCCCGGGCCACCGTCGAGCGCCCCCAGCACGGCCGCACCCCGCACCGGGCCCTGCATGACCCGTTGGTAGACCCACAGCACATACAGTGCGGCCAGAATGATCCCCGCGGTGGCGATGATCGTGTACCCCGGCTGGCGGGGGAACGACCCGATGAGCACCAGGAACTCCGAGACGAACGAGTTGGTGCCGGGCAGCGCCAGCGATGCCAGCCCGGCGACCAGCATCATCCCGGCCAGCGCCGGCGCCAATGCCGACACGCCGCCATAGTCGGCGATCAGCCGGGAGCCACCGCGAGCGATCAGCATGCCGATCACGATGAACAGCATTCCGGTGGCGATGCCGTGGTTGACCATGTACAGCACCGCGCCAGCCAGCCCCTGAGTGGAGAAGGCGAAGACCCCCAGCCCGATGAAACCGAAGTGCGCCACCGAGGTGTAGGCCACGAACCGCTTCAGATCGGACTGGCCGACGGCGAGCAGCGCAGCGTAGATGACCCCGGCGACGGCCAGCACCAGTACCAGCGGGGCCAGCACACGGGACGCATCGGGAAACAATGGTAGGCAGTAGCGCAGGAAACCATAAATGGCGACCTTGTCCATCACGCCGACCAGCAGCACACCGGCGCCCACCGGCGCCTCCGCACCGGCGTCGGGCAGCCAGGTGTGCAGCGGCACCAGCGGCGCCTTGATCGCGAAGGCGACGAAGAACCCGAGGAACAGCCAGATCTGGGTGCTCTGCGGGATGGTCTCGGCGATACCCACCAGGGTGGCC
>JBGSWT010000256.1:0-2330 GCA_041751815.1 Pseudonocardiaceae bacterium | reverse complement strand
CGACCAGCACCTGCGCACCCACATCGGCGCACGTCGCGGCGATAGGGAGCACGATCTCGGTCACGATGGCGCGCGCCTGCTCCGGGTCGCTGGCCTCGTCCAGGGCGTCGACGACCAGGTTGAACCGCTCCCCACCCCGGTCGCCGAGCACGACCCGCAACGCACCGGGCAGGTCGTCCACCCGCTCCGGGATCGGGGCCGACGCGCCACGAGCGATCTCCATCGCCACATCCACGGCAGTCTTACCCTTCACATGCACCGCACAGGCCACCGACCCGACGCCAGCACGCGGCGCGGCGTCATCGGCAGGGAGAGCCGCGCGCATGTCCATGTCCGCCGTGGTGACAACCCGACCGAGGACCGCGGACTTGCCCACCCCCGGGGAGCCGGTGACCACCAGCACCTTCCGATCCGGCACCGGCCGGTCCAGCCAGGTCACGATCTCGGTCAGCGCCGTGGTGCGGCCCTGGAAACGATGGCCGACCTCGGAGACCACCGACACCCCGCGGGCCCGGGGTCGCCAATGCCGGTCGGCCTCGCGGTCGGCGGCCAGGATCCAGCCCCACGCCGTCCTCGCCACGTCATCGACGGCGGCCACCGTCCACCGGGTCAGCAACCGGATCCTCTCGACCGGCAGGTACCCGTCGGCCTGATGCAGGGTGATCGCCCGGCCGTCGCCCCGATCGTTGGCCTGACCCACGACCCCGACCACCGCGTCGTAGTCCGGGCACCACAGCCCGCCTCCGCTGAAGCCCGACTCCACGTGGTAGCGCGAGCCTGCGTCCAGCCGCACCCATCCGTACCCGAGCGAGGTACCCACCACGCCATCGGCCGCATTCCCCCGCGGATCGCCGTCCGCGAACCCGAACGCCCACCACGACAACCCGACCACATCCTCGGGTTTCGGGCACCGCAACGGCGCCGCCAGCACCCCCGCCGGGACCGGCTCACCGAACTCGACCACCGCGAGATCCGCCATCGGATGCTCGGCGAGCCGTACTGCGGTCGACGCCCGTCGGGTCGCGGACGGGTCCGCACACATCGGGAAAGCCACCCACACCTGCGGCTGCACCCCACCGGAGCGCGTCACGACGTGAGCCGAGGTCAGGACACGATGATCATCGATGACGACCGCCGTCCCCACCGGTTCGAAGTCGTCTCGGGACGTGTGGATCGCCGCAACCCACGACACGGCCGTCGGCGGCGCGCACCCAGACATGCGATCGGGCCAGGTCAGCTCGCCGCGCCGGCTCGAGGGCTCCAGGTCATCTCGACCTCGAAGTTCCCCTCGGTCGCGGCCTTGGCGACGAACCAGTTCGCGGTACCGCTCACCTTGATCCCGAACCTCAACGTGACCGCATCGGGCGCGGCCTCCCGCACCCGTTCCAGAACCACCCGTGCCGCCTCGACAGCCGGAGCGACCGCCTCCCGAACCCGACCCGCGATCGCGTCAGGACCCGCCGGCCGGAAACCCGCACTCGGCTCGATCTCGAACCGAACGACAGTCTCCTCATCAAGCTCATAGCTGACCACACTCGCCGCCATAACACCGTCCCCTCCCCAACCACCCCGACCCCTGTGCGATCCCAACGGCAGTCTTCCACCCCGCGGTCTCCATCCACGCTGCGCACCACGGTCCTGCACCCGCCCCAGCCGACGACCTCCGCCGCGGCGCCCTCGATGGCCCGGACCGTCCGGTCAAAGCCTGCGCCGTCCACGCCCCGTATGCCTGGTAGGCAACCAGATCGGTGGCCTCAGCGTGATCTCGGGTGCAGCGCGCCGGGTATATCCACAGCGTTCAACCTGTCCAGGCCTCCCACGACGAAGCGCAGAAAAGTCAGACGACAACTGGTCAGCCACGACAGCGACATCTCAGCCTACGTGATAGACCAGATCGGCCGACAGATGCCCTGACTGGGGAAAGTAGACACAGCATGTGCTGGCCACACTTGGGAACAGCCGGGAAAACGGGTACTGCATTCGAAGATCGAACTCGCTGGCCTTGACGCCACCGACCCAGAAGTGACATGCGCCCAGGGCCGGTTCTACTCCTCGTCCAATACGTTATCGATCTCTTCATCAGAGACGTCCTCAATCTCGAGATGCTGCAGGATCTTCGCGGTTCGCAGGTCAGCCTTGACACTCGCCCGGTGCAGCTTGTAGAGGGTGTCGCCATATCCGCCCTCGACCGTTCCGGTAGCCATGAGCCCCTCCAAGTAACGCTGCGCCGCCTCAGGCAACACAGCCAGCACCAGGTCACAGTACAGGCCCCACAGTCGGGATCGACCTTCGCAAGCGCGGCGAGCAACGCCTCCAACACACCCCTGCGC
>JBGSWT010000255.1:0-2303 GCA_041751815.1 Pseudonocardiaceae bacterium | reverse complement strand
ATCTGAGGAGGAACTTTCCCGCCAGGGCATCGTGGGGATCTCCGGGTTGGACACCCGAGCCCTGACCCGCCGCCTTCGCGAGCACGGCTCCATGCGCGCCGGCATCTTCTCCGGCCCGGCGCTAACCACCCCAGCGCAGCTGGTGACACGCGTCCGAGCAAGCCCGTCCATGACCAACGCCAACCTAGTCAACGACGTCACCACCCCCCACCCCTACATCATCCCCGCCACCCGCATTCAGCGGGCTCAGCGGGGCTATCGGGGTGGCGTTAGCCCCGCTGAGCCCGCTGAATGCGGGGTTGTCGAGCCTCGGTTCCGGGTGGTGGCGGTGGATTTGGGGATCAAGAGCAACAGTGCGCGAATGTTGGCGGGGCGGGGGATTGAGACGCATGTGTTGCCGGCTGGCGCCACGGTGGAGCAGGTGCTGGAGCTCGAACCCGACGGGGTGTTCCTGTCCAATGGGCCGGGTGATCCGGCCACTGCGGACCACGCGGTCGCGTTGACCCGCGGGGTGCTGGCGCGGCGGGTGCCGCTGTTCGGGATCTGCTTCGGTAACCAGATCCTCGGTCGGGCCCTGGGACGGGGCACCTACAAGATGCCCTACGGGCACCGCGGGCTCAACGTCCCGGTCGTCGAGCACGCCACCGGGCGGGTGGCGATCACCTCGCAGAACCATGGTTTCGCCGTTGTCGGAGAGCCGGGGGAGCGCTTCGACTCCGACTTCGGCGCCGCGGTAGTAAGCCACTCCTGCCCCAACGACAACACCGTCGAAGGCCTCACCTGCCTGGACGTGCCCGCGTTCAGCGTCCAATACCATCCGGAGGCAGCCGCCGGCCCACACGACGCCGCCGACCTGTTTGATCGATTCTGCGAGTTGATGGAGGGGCAGCGATGACCACGCTGGTCAATTCACAGGCCACGATCCAGCGTCTTAGCATCCGGAACTACCGGGTGTTGCGCGACGTGCAGTTCTCCGACCTCACACCGCTCACCGTCCTGCTCGGCCCGAACGGCAGCGGCAAATCCACTGTCGTTGATGTCTTTGCCTTCCCGCACGAGGCATTCACGACGAACCTCCGCGGTTTCACCCGCAGCGTCAGAGCCTCCGACATGGTGCAGGTGGTCGCGCAGGCCGACGCGGGCGGTCTGCGCGGGAGTCTGTGGATGGAGGGTTACTTCGACGCCGGTGATCCGCTGGTGCGGGGTGGTCGACCGAGGGTGCGGGTCGGCGCGTGAACCTGGAGGTTCTTGTCGAGGAACGTTCGGCCGAGCAGGCGCTCCGTGTGCTGCTACCCCGTATCGTCCCGGATGCCTCATTCGAGGTATGCGTCTTCCCGGGCAAGGTCGATCTCTTGAAGAGGCTTCCGGGGCTACTAACAGCCGCAGCAGCACCAGGGAGCCGGTGCGCGGACGTGCTCAATCGGATTGCCGTCGAGGAGCTCGAAGCATGGTTCTTCGGCGACGTTTCAGCGCTCTATGCGGCCTATCCACGGGTACCTGCATCGCTGGGTCAGCGGGCGAAGTACAGACGCGCCGATGCGATTCTCGGTGGTACCTGGGAAGCATTGGAACATGTACTTCAGGAGCATGGTTATCACCCAGGTGGTCTGGCCAAGGTCGCGGTAGATACCAAGATCGCGAAACATATGAACGTGGACGTCAACTGCTCGCGGAGCTTTCAGGTGTTCCGGGACGGAATACGACGACTCGTCGCTGGAGGCAGCAGTGTCGCGAAGAGCTGACATCTCGCATGTGTTGGTGATCGGGTCGGGGCCGATTGTGATCGGGCAGGCTTGTGAGTTCGATTACTCGGGTACTCAGGCTTGTCGGGTGCTGCGGGAGGAGGGGCTGCGGGTCAGCCTGGTGAACTCCAACCCGGCGACGATCATGACCGATCCGGAGTTCGCCGATGCCACCTACATCGAGCCGGTCACTCCGGAGTTCGTCGAGAAGGTGATCGCCGCCGAACGGGCGGGCGGGACTCCCGTGACCGCGTTGCTGGCCACGTTGGGTGGGCAGACCGCGCTGAACGTCGCCGTCGCGCTGCACGAGAGCGGGGTGCTGGCGCGGTACGGCGTCGAGTTGATCGGCGCCGACATCGACGCCATCCAGCGTGGTGAGGACCGGCTGAAGTTCAAGGACGTCGTCCGCGCTGTTGGTGCCGACGCGCCACGCAGTGCCGTCTGCGGGTCACTGGACCAGGTGCGTGCAGCCGCCGGCGAGCTCGGCCTGCCGGTGGTGATCCGGCCGTCGTACACCATGGGCGGGCTCGGCTCTGGTATGGCGCACACCCCCGCCGAGCT
>JBGSWT010000254.1:0-3338 GCA_041751815.1 Pseudonocardiaceae bacterium | reverse complement strand
GAACCCGTCGCGGTCGACGTCACCGATCCGGCCTCGGTCGAAGCCGCGGTCAAGGCCACCGTTGCGGCATTCGGCGCCCTGCATCTCGCGGTGAACAGCGCTGGAGTGACCGGCCCCGCCGTGCCCACCGGAGAATACGACCCACAGGACTGGCGACGCGTGATCGATGTCGACCTCACCGGCGTCTTCTACTGCCTGCGCTACGAGATTCCCGCTCTGCTCATAGCCGGTGGTGGATCGATCGTGAACATGTCATCTGTTATGGGGAGCAATGGATGCCCGCAGCAGGTTGCCTACGTCGCGGCCAAGCATGGCGTCGTCGGCCTCACCAAGAGCGCCGCACTGGAGTACGCCTCCCAGGGCATCCGCGTCAACGCGGTCGCTCCCGGCTTCGTCGAAACGCCACTCGTGACCGACGGCCTCACTCCGCTCAGGCGCCGGACGCTGGTCCGTGCCCACCCGATCGGTCGACTCGCTGACGCGAGTGAGATTGCCGAGCTGGTCGTGTTCCTGCTCTCGGACAATGCCTCGTTCATCACCGGCAGCTACCACCTCGTCGACGGCGGTTACGCGGCACACTGATAAGTCCCGAGCTCTCTAGCATCAGCCTATTGCGGCGCTCGGCAATATGATCGGCGGCCTCGGGCTGGTCACTCGCCGTCGACGTCATACACCGCTGCCGCGGGGCTTGCCAACAATCGGCCAGCCAGCTCGCGCTTCAGGACAACCAGGTGGCTCTCCTCCTCCGCGGTTCGCTCCTCCTGGCGGACAAGTGCAAGAAACTCCTCTGTCACGTATCCCTCGCGAAGCAGCGCGGTCACGCTACGCCCCCGGTAACCGAGTTGGAAAACAAAGCGTTCGCGGGTCGGGCCCAGTTCGGGACGCGCCAACGAATCATCGACGACATAACGGTCCTCCGTCACGGCACGGGTGACCATTTCGAACGCATCGCGGGCACCCGGACCGGCAAAGGCCGTGTTCACCTCGATCTCGCGTCGCTCCAGTGCACCACCCGGCTCGAGGAGCGGCAGGACCCGTTCCAACACCTTGAACGCATGCGCCACGCCGCCGGGAGAACCCGGACCGTGGTAGCGCATCAGATCCTCGAACGTATAGGCCAAGGTACTTGCCTGTTCTGCAACCTCGATCGTGCTGATCACTTCGGACTCCCTCAGCGGCTGAACCCGGTCAGGTCGACAACGATACTGACGATCAGCGCCCTCGCGGCTAGGCAGCAGGTGTCCGACCTGCCAGCATCGCCGCCAGTGTCGACGCGCGGTCCCACCCGGCCGAGTACGGCCGATCGCCTCAGTCACGGTCGCCACCCCTTGCACTACACGGTCGACCCCTGCTCGCAGAACCTGGGGATTCTCCGGATCCAGACAGCAGCGCGACTTCCTATCGTCATGGACACCGTACGCCGCACGTACGACGTAAATACCAGCGGGAACGGCTGGAGGTCCACCACCGTGACGACGACCGAATTCCCCACTCCCACCGCCACCTGGGTCAACCACGACACCGATCTGGCAGAACTTGTCGCCGCGGCCAGCGCCGGCTGCGCGACGAGCTGGCGTGAGATCGTCGATCGGTTCGACGACCGCCTCCAGCGCGTGGCCAGAGCCCAAGGCCTCGACGGACCCACCGCAGCCGACGTGGTGCAACAAACCTGGCTGGCCGCGGTCACGAAAATCGAGACTCTGCGGACCGCACAGGCGCTTGGCGGCTGGCTACGCAGCATTCTGCACCGCGAATGCCTGAAGGCGCTCAGCCTCCGCCACCGAGAGACCCCGCGCATCGACGACACCGAACTGATCGGAGGCACGAAAGGCCACACCATCGTGATGCGCACCGAGCCGCGGTCGCCCGAGGAGGAGGCACTGCAGCGTGAGCAGCGGATGCTGATGCAGACGGCGCAACGCCGGCTGCCCCGCCGCGACCAAGACCTTCTCACGCTCCTCGTCATCGAGCCACCACTGCCGTACACCGAGATCTCGCGCCGGCTCGGCATGCCGATCGGCAGTATCGGACCCACTCGGGCCAGGTGCTTCGCCAGACTGCGCCGCGAGCTCACCGCACTGGACGCCAACGGCGGATACGACACGCGCGGCGACTGCGGAGGCTCCTGCCGAACCCGCCGAGCCATGGTGTGAGTGCCACCGACCGCGCATAATACTGATCGGCTGCTTTCAGCGTAAAAGATTTCCCTCCGAAAAAGCTGCCCGCGCCTACTCTGCGACCGCGTTAGGCTCCACCCATGCTGGTTGGGCGCGATCACGAACGGGAGCGACTTCGGATCGTGCTGGCGAATGCCGTGCAGGGCAGTCCTGGAGTTCTGGTCATCCGCGGTGACCCGGGAATGGGGAAGACCGGCTCCTTTCCGACGCTGCCGAATGTGCGAATGATCTGCGGATCATCCGCGTCGACGGCCACGAAGCCGAGACCGACATCCCGTACGCCGCGCTGTCCATGCTGCTCGGGCCGCTGCTCCACGAGTTGCCGGGACTCCCGGACGCTCAGGCCAGGGCGTTGAAGTCGGCCCTGGACCTGGGTCCGGCGGTGCACGGTGATCGGCTCGGCGTGGCTGCTGCCACCCTCACCCTGCTGGCGAACTCCGCCGACGACCAGCCGTTGTTCATCGCGGTGGATGACGCGCACCTGCTCGATCTCCCATCACTGGAGGCCCTGGTCTTCTCGATTCGCCGGATGCGCGCAGAACACATAGCGGTGGTTCTCACAGCTCGTGGGGCCATCGACGTCTCGCCGGCTGCGGAGCGGTGGTTGGCCGCCCTACCGGAGATGCCGCTGAACGGCCTGGGCTTCGCGGCGGCCAAGCAGCTGGTGGCCGACCGAGGCGCGCTGTCCGGCGCGATGTGGGAGGCGACCGCCGGTAATCCGCTCGCGCTGCTGGACCTGCCGACCACCTGGTCACCGAAGTTGCCGGTCGAGCCGGTACACCTCAGCAGGCGGCTGGTGCGCGCCTATGAGCGGCGGATGGTCGGCCTGTCCGACAACACCCGCCGCGCCGTGCTGCTGCTTGCGGTCGCGGGTTCGGCGGATGACGCAGTGGACGATGCGCTGGCCCAGCAGGGCCTCGATCGACGTGATCTGGACGCCGCTGAGGACGCGGGTCTGCTCGTGCAGGACACCGGTGGTGTCCGCTTCCGGCATCCGCTTGTTCGCAGCGCGATCTATCATGCGGCCGCTGCGAGGCGAAAGCGCAGCGCGCACCAGGCACTGGCCGCCGTCTACGAGACACGGAGCACCCCCGGAGCGGTGGAGCGTCGCGCCTTCCATCTCGCGGCCGCGACCCTGACGCCCGACGAGGACGTCGCGGC
>JBGSWT010000253.1:0-6870 GCA_041751815.1 Pseudonocardiaceae bacterium | reverse complement strand
AGTATTTCGCTCTTGCCAAGCTCGGCAACGAGGACACTCTGGTCAGTCACGCTTGTCCTCGCCATGCCTACCACCGTCTTTGCTCGGATCTTCTACCTTGTCCGGGTCGTACGTGCCCGAGCCGTTACCCTCGGCCTTCTTCGCAGCATCATCATGCCTGCCCATCTCGACCTCCTGGAAGATCTGCTCGCTCGCCCATATTGATGCCTGCCGAAGTCATGAGGGGCCGCTGATGTGGCCGGCGAGGGGTGTGGGCGGCGTCGTCGGCGATCACGGCCGGGACGAGCCCGAGCACAACGATGAGCGAGTAATCCCGCTGGCCACAATGAGATATAGGCACGAAGAAGGCGGCCAGCTAACCTGGACAGTCTATTTCCCGCAGGGTTGTGATCATCTATGAAACTCTAAATAGTTCGTTACCGTCGTCAGACTCCCCATCGACATCATCCGGTCTACGAACTCGACGCCGTTGAGGTGGTCGATCTCATGTTGGATCACCCTGGCCACATATCCAGAGTATCGCTCCCTGACCTCCGTACCATCCGCTGAGGTGTACTCGACGGTGATGGTCTCGTCGCGTGCCACGAGCCCCATGAGTCCGGGCACGCTGAAGCATCCCTCCCAGCCGGTCGCGGTCGTTCCGGACTGCTCCACGATCACCGGATTGACCATCTGCAGCAGTGGTGACGTCGGACGGTCAGGGAACACATCGGTCTTCCTGACTTCGACCACAATCACCTTAACCGACGCGCCGATCTGAGGAGCGGCTAGACCGGCACCATTCAACTCGCGCAACCGATCCACCATGCGCACGAGGAGTTCAGCGGCATCGTGGATGTTGCCAATAGCGTGGGTCTCGGCCTTGAGCCGGGGATCGCCGATAGTGATAACATCGTCGCCGGCGATGCCGGACATCCAGCCACGGTCGCTCTTAGCGAGTTTCATCTGCCGGTCTCCTTCGTCATAGTCGGGTGGGGCAGGAGGGCGATCCGGTCCGCGCCGTTCGGTCACGCATTCGGTACGTACCTGTTCTTCGCCCGTTGGACGTTCTGCTGGAGGGTGCGCCTGACATGGCGGTACTCAGCTAGTTCAACAAGGCTGGACACCCCCAGTCGCTCGTCATGCCGCAGCAGCTGCACCGAGAGGAAGCCGTCCTGTGTTGCCTCATGCAAGGTTCGGATGGCTGCCTCAGTGTCTCCCAACTCCGCCAGAACGTGCGTGAGCCGGTATTTGAGATAACCGTTGTGTGGCTCAGCCGCAGTCAGCCGTGCGACCGTCGCGCGAGCTTGCTCGGTGTGACCCACGCACGCCTCGATGTTCGCAAGCCACGACTGCACGCGCAGGTTGTGTTGGATTCCTGTCCCCGTGCGTGTAGCGACCTGCTCGATTCCAGTCGACCAGACATCGCGCGCGGCGGCCTCGTCACCATCAAGACGGTGCAAGTAACCGAGCAGATTCCAGACCGTGACGTCATCAGGGTCTGCAGCGACAGCGTCTTGGGCAGTACGAGTGGCTTCGTGGACATCTCCGCCGCCAAGGTGAGCCAACGCGACCGCCCAGCGCGTGTTGGAGTCCCGTGGATATGCTGGCAGGTAAAGGCGAGCCGCCTCCAGTGCGGAGGGGTAGTTACCAACCATCAAATGGTTCCAGATGAGTAATTTCAACGCGGTGGGGTTGGTCGGGTCCACCTGGAGGACTGCCCGGGTAAGCGGCAGGGCTGCCTCTGCCATGCCGCCATTGTTGAGTGCGCGCGCGAATGCGAGCGTGGCGTCCATACTGCCAGGGTTCTGCTCGTAGATCGCTCGACCGATTTTCAGCGCCCTTTCGTGCCAGCCCATGTCCCAGCAAATTCGAATGAGCGTCATGCGGGCGCCGATGGAGTCAGGGTCGAGCCGCAGCGCTGCGTCGACGTCGCCGAGCGCTCGCTCCAGCGTCGACAGGTCCGACCCCCACCCGGAGAAATACTGCCGCCACTGCGCATAGCCGCGAGCGGCTTGAGCTCGGGCAAAGCGTGGATCGATGTCGAGGGCGCGGTCCAGCAAGGTCGTGGCAGCGTCGACACGCTGCTTCTCGTTGGTGGCTAACAGCCCCTGACCCCGCAGGTACAGTTCGTAGGCTCGCTCCACGTTGACCGGCCTGGCGTCATGCTGGGAGGGGGCACCAAGTGATGGGGCCAGGTTCACGGTCAATGCCAGGCCTCGACCGGCGACAGCGGCCGCATCCAACGGCAGCAAGACATGCCGACCGTCGACCACGACCGGCAGCAGTACGCGGCTCTGAAGAATTGGTACGGACGACGGCGTTGGGGCGACTGCTTCGCCACTGTGATTGCCGGGGTCGGAGGACGCGTCGACAACGGTCGTCCTGCCGACGAGCGAGTGGCTGACTGCGGCAGCGAAGCGGGCCTGGACGTCGCTGGAGCCCTTCGCCAGCGCCGTGTCCAGGATGGCTTGAGTCTGAGGCATTGGCTGGATGGCGCTACCGCGCGCCTCCCACTTGGCGACAGTCCGCGTACCGACACCGAGATAGTTGGCAAAGTCCCGCATCGTCATGCGCAGGGCGGCACGCAAAGCCTTCGCTTCGAGGCCCGTCCACTGGCGCACGGTCGTCGCCACGGTGACTCCCTGGGATCAGGCGTGCAGTTGGCCTCGACCCTACCGGCGACGGGTGCATCCCGGAGGCACAGCGAGTGCACGCTCAGGCCATCGTGCGTGAGACCTTCGCTGACCAGGCTGTCGTCTAACTCCCCCCGCTTTCTGATAGATACCCGATCGGGGGTGAAGAAATGGAGGACCTTCTATGACAACAGCGCTGGCGCGCTTCGCCGAGGATCCGGTGGCCTCCGACAGCGCCCAGTTCCCGCTGGCTCGCCCGATGGGTACGCCAGACAACACCGACGCACCGTCGCCAGACACGGTGCGTCCGTGGGGACTACGGGGAATGAAAGCCCTGCCCAGCACCGCGCAGCGCATCACGACGTGGCGTTACGACCATGCACGTCAGGTGGCCGTGGACGGTGACGGAACACCATTGAACGAAACACGAATGGGGCCGCCCACCGCGAACAAGGTCACCTCGAACGATGGTGACGAAGGGCCGTCGGAGGACTTTACCTACGACTTCGTGCCGGATGCACCGTTTTCGCCAGCATGACGGTTCTCATCCTCGCCCGTGATCTCGACGCGAACGCCGACGAGATGGTCAGCGCTCTGTACGAGCGCGGGATGACGGTCTGCCGGGTGAATACCGCGTGGTTTCCGGCGCAGCTCAGCCTTTCGGCTGCGCTGCGCCGGGGCCGTTGGTCCGGGCATCTGCGCACTCCAGCCCACACTGTAGAGCTCGAAGACATCCATGCCGTGTGGTACCGCAGCCCTGAGGCGTATCAGATGCCCGCCGAGCTCTCCCCGGTTGAGCGTCACCATTGCATTCGCGAGGCCAAGTACGGATTAGGCGGGGTGGTCTCCAGCCTGCCAGCGCTGTGGGTGAATCACCCGAGCCGTCTGGCGGATGCGGCGTACAAACCCGTGCAGCTCGTGCGCGCCCACGAGTACGGTCTCTCCGTGCCGGAGACGCTGATCACGAACGAACCCGGGTCGGTGCGCTCCTTTGCCGCTGACGGAAGGACGATCACCAAGCTGATGGGCGCGAACACGATCTCGGAGGAAGGCCACCGCAAGCTGTCCTGGACCCGCGTGCTCGGGCAGCACGATCTGGACGATCTGCGAGGATTCGAGGTCAGCACCCACATGGTGCAGCGCTGGGTCCCCAAGTCTTCCGAGGCGCGCGTGGTCGTCATTGACGACAGGCTCACCGCGGTCAAAATCTTATCCGGGAGCCCCGCCTCCTACATCGACTGGCGCTCCGACTACCCCGTCTTAACCTACGAGCTTATCGAACCACCCGTCCACGTCGCCCACAGCATTCACGCACTCATGCGCAGTTTCGATCTAGTGTATGGGGCGTTGGACTTCGTTGTTACACCTGACGATGAATGGGTCTTCCTTGAATTGAACGCCGGGGGCCAGTACGGGTGGCTCGAAGCCAAGACCGGGGTCCCGTTAACGGGATATCTGGCCGATGTCCTCACGAAGGGGAACCAGTGACCACCCCACTCGATACCGACTGGGCGCCGCGAGCGCAACAGCTGGCCGACCTGCTCGCCGCACAAGGCGACCTGCGCGATCCCGCATGGCGCAACGCCGTGGCCGCCGTCCCGCGCCACGCACTCGTGCCCGACGCCTACCGACAAGACGACACTGGCACCTGGCAACCGGTGGACGTGACTTCCCCGGTCGGGCTCGATCTGGTCTACTCCCCGGCGACCCTGGTCACTGCATTGGTCGACCGGGGAATGCATCAGGAATCCTGCTCCAGCAGCACCAAACCGGACCTCATGCTGCGTATGCTCGACCTCCTCGACATCCGCGACGGGCACAAAGTGCTCGAAATCGGCACCGGCACCGGGTACAACGCCGCGCTGCTCGCGCACCGACTCGGTGAGGACCTGGTGTTCTCCGTCGACATCGATGACGAACTAGTCGACGGTGCTCGCCGCCGGCTCCACGCGATCGGCTTCCGGCCCACGCTCGCCACCGCCGACGGCGCGGGCGGGCTGCCGCAACACGCCCCCTACGACCGGATCATCGTCACCTGCTCCGTGCCGGTGGTGCCGTGGACCTGGGCCGAACAACTATCCCCCGGCGGCAAGGTCCTCGTCGACGTCAAGGTGGCACCAAACGCCGGCAACCTCGCTCTACTGCACCGCTATCCGGACCGGTTGGAGGGCCGTTTTACTAACCGGTGGGCCTCATTCATGACTATGCGCCACCACCACGGTGACGCACTCGAACCCCGCCGACCCCGCAGCGGACAGATCCGGCGGCGGACCACGACCACCCCACCGAACCCCTGGTACGACAACCGCGTCGGTTGGCTACTCGCCCTGTTCCACGGACTACCCGCACAGATACAGATCGGGATGGAACTCAACCCAGACACCCGGCAACCGACCGCGAGCCTCCTTTCTGCCCCGGATGGGTCCTGGGCCGCGGTCAGCCTTACCGACAACATGGGCCGCCACGACGTCGTCGAAGGCGGCCCAACAGCGCTGTGGGAACACGTTGAGCTCGCCCACCAGGTGTGGCTCGAACACGACCAACCCGATTGGCCCCGACTCGGGCTCACCATCACCCTCGACCACCAACACCTTTGGATCGACACCCCGAACGGAACGTCCTGGCCATTGCCGACGTGACCAACGTGGCGTCGCCGACGATCGTTCTCTACTCCCGCGACGCGTCAGCTGCCGACAAGCGGTGCGACGCGGGATCGATCGGCGCCCTGGCCGATGTAGAACTCGACCCATGCTCGGTCCGCGTCGCTGGGGCCGGCCCTATCGCAGTAACCCTTGGAACCGTGCGCGGTGTAGTAGCGCAATACCTGAAGAACGTCGCCGGTGTTGCGGCGCTCCGGGTCGGTGTATCGGCTCCCGGGCGGCTCGGCCTGGTGCGTCATGCAGGCGATGTCGCGGCCGCCCTCAGCGTTGAACAGCGGACCACCGTCGTCACTTCCGCAGCCCACAATGGCGACCAGCGTGAATGCGGCGGAAGCCAGGAAGTAAAATCGGCGACCCACAATCGATCTCCTTCGCGAACTCAGTAGATGCCGGCGATTCCTCGAGCTGCCAGGCCAAGCCCGACGACGAGCACCAGTCCAGCAGTGAATTCTGGAATTCGGGACACCACGCGGCTCGCCCATGGCCCGACCCGCACTGCGTCGATCCGTCGCTGGAGTCGATCCCGTCCGTGGACCAGCAGCAGTCCCACCGCGGTGAGCGTGCCTGCCATGCCGATGCCGTAACCGAGTACGAGCAGCACCCCGAACCACGTCTGGCTGAACCCGATCGCGGCAAGCAGCACGACCAAGGCCGACGGGCTGGGCACCATACCCGCAGCCACTCCCATTCCCAGCAGCGTGGACCGATCCAACCGGTCGCCAGACGCCCCGGCGTGCCCATGGCCGTGACCGTGCCCATGACCGTGGCCGTGGGTTGCACCGACCAGGGCAGGCTCGGCCGCACCGACCGCCACGGCTCGCCGGGCGAGCAGGGCGGAGCGCAGCAAGGTGACGCCGATCGCTGACACCAGCAGGCCGCTGACTACCGCCAGCCAGCCGATGACAGCCTCCCCGAGGAGGGACGCGAACGCGTACAGCAGGAGCCCGACGACCAAGACCGCCGCGGTGTGCGTCACCGTCACGCTGGCCCCGACCACGAGGGCATCGCGCTTCGTGCCCCGCCGCCCGGCAAGATACGCCGCAATGAGGGTCTTGCCGTGGCCAGGTAAGAGCGCGTGCGCTGCCCCCAGCGCGAGGGATAACAGCACCGCGAGGCCACCGGCGAACGCAGTGGGATCCGGTCCGACCAGACCGGTGAACGTTCGGTCGACCCAGGCCACCACACGGTCCAACGGGCCGATCCCGGTCTCGATAACGGGCGCGACGAGGTTTTCGGCACCACCAGCACCGGGCGCGGTGCGCAAGGCGACCTCCCGCACATCGAGCGGGTTGGCGAGGGGGTCAACGGGGTACGCGCGCAGCTCGTCGGTGACGCTGCGGGCGGGAACCGGCGACTCGACCAGCTCCACGCCGCGGCCGGCGGCAGTGATCTCCCGCCAGCCGATGCGCTCAGGATCGAAGGCGTCCGTGAAAGTGACGGTGGCAGGCGCATCCAGCTTCGCCGGTGCACTGAGCTCGCACACCAGCCGGGTGGTGGCCAGGCCACCTTCTCCCGGTGGGTACGTAACCTGCGCCGAACGGACTGCCCAGGGCACCGCCTCGCCGTCGATCGCGGCCGAGACCGCGCCTGCCAGC